>CAJUIY010000011.1 GCA_910586865.1 uncultured Bacilli bacterium | reverse complement strand
TTATATTATAAGTCTTTAATAACCATCTTGTTTTTAATTCATTATTTTGTCCTGCTTGATTTTTTTGTAGATACCCTCCCTTTATTTTTTCGAAAGTATTTTTGCTTGTATAAAAAAGGGTGGAATTTATTTCCAACCAAAAGTAAGGCATGAATTTCTATTCTTAAGTGGTTTTTACTTGTCCTTTTTCACATCGATTACCCCAAGCATCAATTAATTTATTATTTTTCTTAATCATCATGATTTCACAATTATTAGGGCAACCATTACAGAAGTGACTTGTTGTTTTAAATTGATAGTTTACCATATTAAAATTAAAATTAATTTCTTTTTCTTTTTGCGATAAAATAGCAACTCCGATGGCTCCCATTAAATGTCCATTTGGATCGGTTGTGATATTAGTATCTAAAATCTTTTCAAAAGCTTTTTTTACGCCAATATTTTTACTAACTCCACCTTGAAAGATAATAGGTTCTTTTATTTTTTTCCCTTTTGCAACATTATTCATATAATTTTTCGCAACACTTTCACATAATCCTGCGATGATATCTTTTTTATTATATCCCATTTGTGCTTTGTGAACTAAATCACTTTCTGCAAAGACCGTACATCTAGCAGCGATAGGAGTAGGGTTGTTACTAGATAAGGCAATTTCTCCAAAATCTTCTACATTAACACCAAGTCTTTTTGCTTGACTAGATAAAAAAGCACCAGTTCCTGCGGCACATAAAGTATTCATTGCATAATCAACTACAATTCCGTCTTCAATTAGAATGATTTTAGAATCTTGTCCTCCAATTTCTATAATCGTTTTAATATCTGGATAGAAGGATAAAGTACCAATCGCATGAGCAGTGATTTCATTTTTAATTATATTAGCACCCAGAATGGTTCCAATTAATTTTCTAGCAGATCCTGTAGTACCAACTCCAACAATCTTTACATCCTTTTCTATTTTTTCTTTAAAAGACTGCATGATTTTTTTTACAGCCTCTATCGGATTTCCTTCTGTCCAAATATATTCACTTAACAAAATATTGTTTTCTTCATCGATAATGACGGCTTTGGTAGAAATGGATCCAATATCAACACCTAAATATGCTTTTCTCATTTTTTCTCCTTTCGATACTTAATTAAATCATAAAATGCTTCTAGTCTAGTTACGATTCCTTCTTCCGATGAATTGGCATCATAAGAGAAGAAGATAATAGGAATATTTTTATCACTAGCAACTTTTTTTATAATAGGAATGGCACCTACTTCAGGAGTACATCCAAAAGGTTTCGTGTGAATGATTCCATCGTACTTTTTGGATAGTTTTATGGTCCTGTAAACATTATCTAAACCATCTGCTCCTAAGGTATATTTACAATACTTTCTTGTTACACGTAACATTTTCTTTTTCATAAATCTTTTTACAAATAGTAGGTAGGTCATATTGGTATATCTTTTTATCTCAATATGGAATTTTGCTAACTTTTCTTCTAAAAAGTAACTAGAAAATGGTTCCATGGAAGTATATAATTCTCCAATGACACCTACTTTTAAACAATTCTTTGGTTTATTTATCTTTAAGGTTTTAAATTTTATTTTATATTTAAAATAAGAAAGAGTTAATTTGATAATTGAGTGATGACTAGAAAAATCTTGAAACATTTTCTTTTGTGTTTTTAAGAAACTATCTTTTTCAACTTCAAACCCAATTCTTTTTCTGATAATAACATCTATTTTATCCATATAAACAATATAGAAAAAGGTATAAAGAAAAGTATGAAAAAAGTGAATTCTAGATAGTTTTGGATTTAACTCTTTAAATATATGATAAACTTCTTTGATGCTCATTCTATTTTTCGTAATCATTTTAATAAACTGAAAATCATACCCTAAATCTCTTAGTATTTTTTCTTGTACTTCTGCATAATAACGATATCTGCATCCTCCACCAGCTTGAAATAGAATCGTAGATCCTGCTTCTAAAGATTCAATAAAATTACCCAAATTGTATTTGAAAGGAATACAAGCATCACTAGGGGAGTATTTTTCTCCAAGTGCTAACGTTTTCTTAGTAATAGGAGGGGAAGGTTCAATTTGATAAGAAGTCAGTTTTTCTAATAAATATTTAATAGGATGATAATAATTTCCAATATGAGGAAAGCTAATTATTTTATTCACATGATTCCTCCTTTTTTTGTTTTAATATATCAATATAACTTTCTAGTCTTGTCATTAGACCAATATCACTATTTAAATCCTCAAACATTAAAGTAAGGATAGGAAGATTTTTTACTTTTCTACTAATTAAATCATTCGATAGGGAATCTGGTCCACATGGAAAAGAAGACATTAAGATAATTCCATCTACTTTATCTTTATAATAGTTAATACTGGCAACGACTTCTTTGCTGTGAGTCCAATGAATATCGGTTGATAATTCCATACATTCTTCATTAATTCTTTCTTTTTTGATTCGATCACTATAAAGAATGGTAATATTTTCTTCATTTAAATAACGAATCACTTGTTTTCCAATTAAGTCATCATATAAATTGTAAGGGTGAGCGGCTAATAATATCTTGATAGAATCTTTTTCAAGATTAGCTTCTTGTGTTAATTCCTTACTTTTTCTGATATCTCTTTCTTTTTCTTTGGCATATTTATAAGCTTTATAAGCTTTAATATAAGAAATACCTAGCTCTTTTCCCATATTTAAAAATCCTAAAAGTTCACTATCTTTGGTTGTTAAATCCACGTTATAATTTAGTATTTCAATATCACTTACCACATTATTTACGATGTCGTATAAAGCATTAAAGTTGGTGCATACTTCTTCGTTTTTACATACAGAAAATAATCTAGGTACTAAAATGTAATCACATTTATCCTTTAAATATACAATATGACCTAAGTATATTTTCATACTAAGACAAGTCTCATCATCTACTAATTTTTCTCCTTCTTTTAGCATTTCTTTATTGGTATTTGGACTTTCGATAATTTCCATATCTAAATACTTAAAAAAATTAATCCATAAATCTTTATAGTAATAATATAAAAGCGATTTTGGTATTCCAATTTTCAATCTCATGATAGCCTCCTAGCTAATTATATGCCCGCTATTTTTAAATAATCCTTTCTTTATTCCGACAAAAAAACACCAAAATGGTGCTTTATAAATCTTTAAAGATGAAATGATAGGGGTATCCTCTTTTATCAATTTGTTCTAAATTTAGATTTAACTGTTTTGTTAGTTTCAATAGATTTTCATATTCATTAATAGGAGTATCGGTATAACTTTTTACTTCTATTTCAATAAAATAGCCTAATTCTTTTACATAGTCTAAGGCAATTTCATATTTATCAAGATAGAGATAAGAAGTTCTTGTTTTATCAACAACTGCAATTTTTTCTAAGCCTAAGATATGAAATATTTTATCCATGTTTTTGGTGTTATCAATTTCTACTTCATATTCATCACAATACATATTGTCATGCCAATTTTTATAGTTAATAATTTTTTTATTTCCACGTTCTCCAATTCGCAGCCATTCATTGATAGTTTCTTCTTCTAGAAATCTTCGGTGGAGTGGTTGAAAATAAGTATCTTTTTGCCTTCCATGTTTCAAAAATTTAGCATGCTCATCCATAAAAGAGTGGATAGTTTGAAATTCTTTTTGTGTTAACTTTATTTTAATTTCAGTTTCAATATCTAAATTATTTTTTTCATCATCCATTAAATCTTTGATACTACAAGTCAACACTTCACTTAGTTTTAGAATCATATCTAGACTAGGTTCTGTTCTATCTGCTTCCCAACTAGATATGGTTTTATCTGATACAAATAGTAAATCTCCTAATTGTTGTTGTGTTAACTTTCGCTTTTTTCTTAGACTTGTAATTTTCTTTCCAACTTTCATTTTTATCACCAACTTGATTATAGCATGTTTTTTTGATTTTCTTTCTCTAGGAATTGTAGAGTAGTTTATATGAATGAATTCCTTTGTTAATAAAAAGCAGGTATGATAAGGAAATAAGAAGGCCGTAAAAAAATAAAACGCACCGAAAATATAAGCATTTATTACGAAATGCATATCATCTCAGCTAGATTTTTAAGATTAGCACACTATATCAAAAATGCCTATATAATATAAAGATTTTCTTACATTCGGAATCGTTTTGATTTAACTAGAAGTCCTTTCGTTTCAGGGGGGTATTAACAAAGGAATAATACTATATAAATAAAGAATGACAAATATTAAAATCTGTGATAATCTAGTGATAGGTAAAATTCATTTTAGGGGGCAGAAAATAAATGGAAGATATTTATTTAATATATGATGAGGATAGTTTTGATTTTCAAAATTTAGAACAATTTTTTAAGTATCAAAATATTATAAGAAAGGATTTAGAAAGAATTCGTTATCTCGTATCTTATTATAAGGAAAGTGAGGAAAGAACGGAATTGCTTTCAAATTTAGACTATGCCATTGATAATATAGAAAATAACCGTTTCCAAGATACTCCCCTTATGCAATTAGAAATACTAATTCAAGGAAAATATCTTGCTTTTTCCTATTTTCGATTAGAGGAAGATGGAAATCCATTAACAAGTGAACCAACTTTTATTATTATTACTAGAGAAATGAAACATTTGTATTTTATAAATAAAGTAAGCACTATAATTAAAAATAGAGAATCTGATTATGTTGGGCTGGATAATCCTTATGAAAATTTTAATCGATATAGCGTAGATTGTTATCAATTAGAAAAAGATAGGATTATGAGTCATAGTGTGAAGATGGAATGGTATCCACCAGTTTGTACATGTTTTGAGGATACTGATGAATTGGTAGAAAAAATAAAGAGTAAATTTCAAGAAAAAGTTTCTAAATAAAGCAGAAAATACTAAATAACATTGCTTACGATTTCCTTATGATATGGAAAATTAAAGGAATTAGAATATATATATTAAGCGAATGGTTTAAAGGATATAGAATACATCCATTTAAATTTGCGGAACTTAAAACTTAAAATTGCAATATTAAAAGAGTTATTAGATGAAAAATTTGATTAACACTAGTTAAAACATTATGTAATTAGTATCAAAGGTTCTAAACTTTTGTGGATAAAAACTCTCATTTTCGGTGTTCTAAAGATTTCTTCCTAAAACCAGTCTCTCAATATTAGAGTTATTTACATCTAAATTTCATATATATTAGAAAGGTAGTCTCTTCATTTTTGTATTGGCTAGTTAGTATTGAATTATATTTTAATCAATGTTAAAATAATTTTGAGGTTACAGGACCCTATATATTTTAAGTAATGTATAATAAAGCTAGAAAAAATAATGAATGATAGCATACAAAGTATAGTAATAAGAAAGGCAAAGGCAGAAGATATAGAAAAGTTAATTAATTTATATGGACAGCTACAATTAATTTATATGGACAGCTAGTAGATTATGAGTGTCAATTTTATTATTATTTGAAAAGATTTAAAAATTTTAGTAATGAAGCAATTTCTTCTTTAAAAAATGATTTCTTAAGATGGATAGAAGAAGATAATCATAATGTTATGGTGGCTATATTTGAAAATAAGATAGTTGGTCTTATTCATGGGAAAATAAAGGATCCGCTATTTTACATTGGTCGTCTTCTAGAACTAGAGGAACTAGTAGTTGACGAAGAATACCGACATATTGGAATTGCTGAACTTTTATATCATCAATTAGTTGGTTGGGGAAGAAAAAATCAAACAGAAGAAATACATTTAAATGTTTTTCATACTAATACGAATGCAGTAAAATTTTATCAGAAAATGGGTTTGAATCAGCATTCGATGAAAATGAGGGGAAAAATCTAGTTATATTTATTTTAACAATGGTAAATTCTTTGTAAAAAAGAAAGAGGTGAAGTTAGATGCAGAAATATCCAAGAAACAAACACGGTGGGAAATTATGGGCAAAAATAGAAGTGCTTGAAAATGTAAGTTCTCCTTTGTTTGAAAAATAAAATATAAATTGAAGGAGAAAAGTATGAAATATGAAGATAAAAAAATTGTGGGAATCATCGCAACGAATGTAGAACCAGCAGTTGTCTTAATGTAATAGGGCATCTTGCTATTTCTATTGGCAAATATTCCAATAAGGAAATTATGGGAAAACCAGTTATTAGGGATAAATCAGGTAAGAATCATTTAGGAATTAGTCAGTTTCCTTTTATTATAACGAAGGTAAAAGCATCAAAGCTTAAGAATACTATTGATAAGGCAAAAGAAAATCCTAATTTGCTTGTTGCTGATTATCCAAAAGATATGTTAGAAACAAGAACAGATGATGATTTAGTAAGTTCTATCCAATCAAAAGAAAACATTGAGTTAGAATATCTTGGTGCCATAATTTATGGCGATACTAATGAAATAGATGAAATTACAGGGAAATTTCAATTGTGGAAGTGGAATGAATGATTCAATTTTAGAACTTATAAAAACAACAATATGCAAAGATATTGTTGTTTTTCATATGTAGCAATTGGAAAATAGCTACTTACAAATCCACAGGCTATGCCTGTGCGACCGGAAGAGCAGTAGCGGTGTAAAAAAACTTAGCTCTCCTTTTGATATAATAAAATTGGTCTGTCAGCCAAAAATAAAAATCAAAAGGAGAGCTAAGTTTAAGATGAGAAAAATAAAAATTAATGATGATGTCAGCAGTTTATCACATACAAAGTGGAATTGTATGTATCATATAGTATTTACACCTAAGTATAGAAGAAAAGTAATATATAATAAACTGCGTAGGGATATTGGTAAATATTTACGAAGACTATGTGATTATCAAGGTGTAGAAATTGTGGAAGCAGAAGCCTGTCCAGATCATATTCACATGCTTGTAAAAATACAACCCAAACTAAGTGTATCAAAGTTTATGGGATATTTAAAGGGTAAGAGTAGTTTGATGATATTTGAGGAACAAGCAAATTTAAAATATAATTATGGTAATAGACATTTTTTGGCAGAAGGATATTACGTAAGTACAGTAGGATTAAATAAAAATACAATAAAGAAATATATTTAAAATCAGGAATTAGAGGATCAACTGAAAGATAAGAGAAGTTTGAAGGAATATAAAGACCCGTTTACGGGTAAGTAAGAGAGACAAAGGCAATTGGCAGACCAAAAAGCCACCAAATGGTGGCAGCCAATAACATGCCTTATAGGCATTAACCAAAAGCCACGCCTTGAAGACGTGGCTTTTTACTTTTCTTAAAATTGCTTTCTTTTTTGGTAAGCTTTCACTTGGCAATTTTCTAATACGATGTTTTTACCAATGAAACTTCCAGTAGGAATGTATTTTTTAAAATAACAATCGATTGGGATACTAATACCACCATGTCCAACAATTAAAATATTTTTTTCATTATAGGTTAACTTAATATCATCTAAAACTTCATAAACCCTTTGAAAAAAATCTTGAATATTTTCTGCATATTGGTAATGATTATTTTGATAATAGTTCCAAAAACCATAGAAGTCAAAGTCTTTTGTATTCATGCCTTCAAATTCCCCAAAATCTCTTTCGATTAATCGATTATCATAGATTATTTCTACTTGTTTTTTTTGATTGATAATATCCGCTGTTTGTTTGGCACGTAATAGAGGAGAACAGATGATCTTATCAATGGGAGTATTGAAAAGAGAATCTCTTACTATGGTAGCCTGTTTTCTTCCGTTTTTATTTAGGGGGATATTGCTTCTTCCCATTACTTTCTTTTCTAAATTCCAATCTGTTTGTCCATGTCTTGTTACATATATCATATTTAAACACTTTTCCTTTCTTTTTGGAAAATCTTTACTCCATCTTTTGATATAGAAGCCATTTGGTATAGTTTTCCGGTAATGTTTCCCTTGCAGATAGTTAGTATTTTTGCTACATAAGCATCTAGGTCACTATTTTTTGATGATTGTCGATTAATTGCATCTATTCCAATTTCAATACTTTCTCCATAGGAAAATTCTTTTTTGCCAATTCTTATTTTATTTTCGCTATATTGAATCTCCGGTTTTTCTAAAAAAAGACCAAGACCATGAGGAGAATAGGAAAAAGTATCTTGATTTGGAGATATTAAGTAAATCGGTTTTTGAAAAGAGGTTAGTAGGGGATACTCTTTTAGCTCGAAATGAGCACCAATACAGATAGTATGATTATTAGGCATACCGTAGTGATTAATGTTAAGGACCTCTTTTTCAGAAAATTCATTTCCTAAGACCCTTTCACAAAAGTAGCGATTTCTTTCTTGATTAAAGGTTAAAAGTTCTCTTGCTATTTGATAAAACTTTATAGCAGAATCACCTGTGATATAGCGCAAATATCGGTTATTATTTTTATCTACTTCTTTTTTAATATCTTTTTGATACCAAACATTATCTCCAGGATATAGTCCATATTTTCCATATTTATATTCATTTGCAGAAGCATGAACAATGAAATAGTTACCACTTTCTAATTCATATTCTCCTTTTGATTGAGCCAAAATAACAAAATGATTTCCTGTAGTATAGTTCCAGTTGAATTTCGATTTATCGTTTTGTTCTTTTAAGACTCGTTTTACCAATTCTTTAGTGTCTATTTCTTTTCTTAATTTATAAATAGCAGTACCACAAGCATTCACGGTAGCATCAATTGGTATAAATGGTATTTCACAATCCCAAGAGTAACAAGCACCTGTAAAAAATCCACCCATCATTCTAGTAACATTACGAGAAATTCCTAAATCAGGTAGAGCTGTTATCTTTGCTCTTTTTTGTTGATGAGATAGTCTTGAGGTAACAGAGGAAAGTAATTTTTCTGTTATTTTTAGATGTTTGATAATTTCTTTTTGTGTATCATCATGAATTGTTAAATCTATCATTCTATATCTTCCTTCCTTAAAAAATTACAACGTTTACTATAGATGATTTTCTTATCTTTTTCGACATAACAAAATTATCAAATTGATAAAAAAAATATCAATTTAAAGAATTGATAGGAATAATTTAGAATGATATAATAAGAAAAAATGAGTGAAATTGGGTGATAAAAATGGAAACAGAAGAACTTTTAATAGAAAAAAGAGCAAAATTATTACAAGAATTCATTCAAAAAATAACAGATTTTTTAAAACATCATTCGGTAAAAGGAGAAATTTCTAGCAAAACTTTTATTTATCAAAGATTAGCGGATTATACCTATTATTCGGAAGTAAGCATTCGAAAGTTTTTAACTGGAACAATCCCTAAGGATTTAGCAAGTTTTCTAAATGGAGTTAGAAATTATTGTAAACTAATAGGAATTTCCAATGAAGAAATAGAGAAGTTCATAAAAGAATATAGTATAGCTTCTAGTGCTATTATTTTAGAAAGTGGTATAATTTATAAAACAAAACATAATTTACCTCCTGTTGATTTATCCTCTATTGTAGTACCCAAGAAATTAGAAAGTTTCCTAGATGAATTTTTAAATAGTTTTGTGAATATTGCTTATATCTTTGGTTATAAATTAAGTGGGAAAACAAAATCTGTTATGGCCTATCTTTCTTCTTTCCTTTATAAAAATGAATATGAAAATATACTATTTGTGGATATAAAACAAGGAAACCATCTAGTAGAGCAAATAGTAGATGGGATTAGTCGATTTTTGGATATCGATTTTTCCATAGAGAAAGAGAGAAAAAAAGAAGAATGCCTTCGTATACTAAAAAAAGGTCGCTCTATCCTTACAATTGATTTTTCTCATACTTCATTAGATGAGGAGACTTTAGCGTTTATAAAGGAAGTATCGAATGAGGTAAAAGTGATTCTTTTAACAGTCGATAATTTTAAAAAATATTCAAAAAAGCTAACTTCTTATTCGAAAGTCTTTTGTATCAATGACTGTTTTTTCAAAGAAGAGATGGAGAAAATCTTAAAAATTAGAAAGGAAGAAATGTTTTTTCTTTTCAATCCTGAATTTATCGATACGCTCTATCAATTAACAGGAGGAATACCTTATCTTACAGTAGCTATTATTCAACAAATGGAAGAGGAAATGAAATTAGGCCTTTCTTTTAAGGATGCACTTAGCAAATATTCTAGTAGAAAAAATGCTATTTATGATTCTTTTGCTGAAAAGATTATTTCGGATAGTTGGGAGAAGATGAATTCTCTTTCAAAAAAAATCTTAATCGTTGTTGCTAAATTTCATCATTCCATCTCGTTAAAATTAGTTTCTTATTTGTTATCAAAAGATTATAAAAGCGAAGAATGGAAAAAGGCATTAGAAAAATGTTATGATAATGATTTATTAGATGTCCTTATATTACAAAATCCTCGTGTAAATATGAATAACATGATAAAGACTTTGGTACTACAATATGAAGAAAAAGAAAATTTTGATGTGGCGAAGTTTTTAGATAACATTGCTACGTATTATTTAGATGTGGTAACTTCCATTGGAGAATGTTATAACGATTTAGAAAAATTAAAATTATTGGATGATTTTGAGGAGTGGGGGCTTGTAAAAGAGGTATTAACTTACCTAGAAAGAAATGATAGGAAACTTGAATATATGAAAATCGTAAAAGAATTAAAATATTATCTTTATGTGAGAGGTATTTGGCAAATAGGAGATGACTCTTTTCATTTAAAAAGAGCTACTATGGCGAAAGAATTAGAGCTTACCAATGATTATGTAGAAGCTTTATGTGATTATATTAATATTTGTTCAAAATCTAAAAATAATAAGGAAGCTTTGTACTATCTAGAAATAGTAGAGAAAGAGGTAGAGGAAAATGCATGTATTATTCCTAGAGTTATGTGTCTTTATTATCATGTAAAAGCCCTATATTTATACCATTGTGAGAAAGATTATCAGACATGTTATAAAATATGGAAAAAGAATGAAATTGATTACTTTAAAGATATTAGTCTATATCGAAAATTAGTAAATGAATTATGGCTTACTAGAAGTTATTTAAAAATAGAGAGGGACGACAAGAAAAAAATCTCTACGTTAGAAGAAAAAATAAAAAAGATGGAAGAAGTAAATTTTGTTAGAGCACAATTAGATTATGAACTTCTACTTGTAGGTGTTTTGATGAATCAAGTTATCTCTTTTGAAAAAAGTATGGATGTTATAGAAAAAATTTCAAGAGAATTGTTAAAGTGTGAAGAGTTATTAAAAACAAAAAGTGTAAAAGATATTCGAAACGAAGCAGGATTTTTTCATTATAAAACAATTTTACTTACGTATCTTCATGATTTTTCAAAAAGAGATGAATATTTAGAAAGAGCAAAGGAAAAGTATGAATTAATGAATGCTTGGGAAGATATGGCAGATTTAAAAAATAAAATCAGAAAAATAGAAGGAAATGGATTATAAGAAGGAAAAAGAAATACTATGAAGTAATTTAGAATAAATTCATTCAACATTAAGGGGAAGAAAGAATGAAAAGAAATCTCACACTTGATATAGAAGATGTTGTTGGATGGTGCAAAGAGAAGATTTGCAAGGAAGATAGTCTTGTTTACCAAAATAGATATACTATTATTACGTCCCATCCCATAAAATAGATTGTACTGATTAGAATATTGTGTTATACTATGATAGCAAATGGGGAAGAGGTGATTTGATTATGGAGATAAAGAAAGAACCAAAAGTTTTTTCCAAAGATAAATTGATAGAAATGATATCCTCTGCATTTTTATTCGATATCCAAGAGATAAAAGTAGAAGAGAAAAGTTATCTTACCCGAATTATTCGTGAATTATCAGAAATTAGAGGACAAAAAGTAGATATGAAAAGACCAATTGAAGTAGCAGAATTTTTATGTCCAACGAAAGATTTTGAAAAAGAAGATAAAATTTCCTTATATGATTTACTAAATTATTTAGTAAGTGAGGAAAGAAGTTCCTTTTTGTGTGCTGTAGCTCGTGATATTCCTTACTTTTTATCCAAGACACCAATGAATAATAAGTATAAAGCATTAGCTAGATTAGAATGTCAGATGTTAAATGTTAGTAACGAAGCTATTTTGTATTATTTGCAACATGATAATCATAAAGTATCGGAAGATGGTATTATAAGTACTTGTTTACAACCTGAAGTTTTATGTGATAAGAGAATATATGATTATTTAGTGAACGTAGAAGATAAAGAGATTTCTTATATTATAGGCTTATTCCAAGATGAAAGAATCAATAAAATGGTTTGTTTAACCAATTATAGTAGACCAGAGGTTCCAAAACAATTGAATAAGAATACCTCCAATTAAATACTAATAAAATGGATTAAGAGAATAGATAATGAAGTAGAAAGGTGAAGATAGTATTATGCGATATCATCATTTAAGATTTGATATATGGCTTTGTTTATTATTTAGTGTATTACTGGCAATGGGAGCAGAGAAAATAGCTAGTAAATTTTTGGTACAAAAGTATGAAGTACATAAAGAGGAACATAAAGTAGGTATGGGAGAGATTGGTGGAAAGGCAACAGAAGAAGTTTTTCGAGCACAAAATATAGAAGATTTGTTATCCCATGATACCTTTACGGTAATCTCTCCTGGTATCGAATATCGAAATAAAGGAGCAGGTTATTACAAAGGAATGTATCTTTATGCCCTAACATTACCATCTGGGGAAAAAGTGGCTGCTCGTATCAATAATGAATCGGTAGAGAGTGATGGTGATTCTATCTTTAGTGGGAATTCTACTCTGCCAGTTGGACGTATTATAAAAGAAGATTTGAGTAAGGATACGTATTTTATAGAACAGATAGAACATAAAGAGTCACTAACTAGAAAAGATTTTTATATTGATATGGTGGGTAAGGCAGAAATTGCAAGTGAGGAATCTTTTATCGAAGGACCTATTATATTAATTCAATTATTAACCGTATTATTTACTTTTCCAATTTTTCATACAATTGGTTCGAAAATTGGAATCTTCCCATATTTCTTTGCCCCTAAGAATAAGAAAAAATCAGAATGGGAATAAAGGAGGAGTTTTATGATGAGCGAGAAAAAAATCAAAAAAATTAATATTCTCTATTTACTAGGATATCTTATCATTCCTATTGTTATTTGTGCCATTTGTATGGGAATTAGTTACTTTTACTTTCCAAAAGGAAATGGAGCAGTTATTCTTCTTTTAATACCACCTGCTTTATCTGTTCTTTGGTGGAGTTTTGGTGGAACTGTTCTTTTCAAACAAAAGACAAAAAAGTTTGAACGAGAACTAGAGGAGAAGGGTTTTAGTAGAAATCATACTTTCTATGGAAGAGGAAAGACCGTAATCATTGATTCTCAAAAGGGACAAGTTGGATTCGTTTTCTTCTGGAATCCGTTTGATGCCTATCTTGTAGATGCCTCTCGTATTGAAAAATGTTGGGTAGATGATGGAAAGTGTGGAGTAGGATTTATGGAAGGTAGTAGTCGAGTAAGCTTTCTATTTATTCTAGATGGTATTAAAATAAGAGTAGATACGTTTACTTCTAATCAACGTTTCCGAATGGATAGTAATTATATATTAACAGGAATTTCAAAGGCAGATATGGTGGTAAAGACGATAGAAGAAGCTAGGAAGAAAGCAAAAAGACAATGAAAACACTTCGAAAAATTCGTTCTTTTTTTCATGATGATTGGTGTAGTGAGTGTACAGATAAGATGGAGGTTGTAAGAAAACAACTATATATGCTACCAATGACAGTAGGACATTATGTATCACATCAAAATGCTTCTTATTATATTAAAAATCTTATAAAAGTAGAAAAAAAGAAAGATATTCCTGTAGGATATTATGCTTGTGGTATTCATTGGTATCGATGCCTAAAATGTGGTCATCAAGCTGTGAAGCTTTCTATATTTTTACCAGTAAGAGATCAAGAAAAACAGGAAGAAGTATTCTTTTTTGAAAAAGGAGAGATGGATGCTTTTCTTTTGGAGGATAGGCACTAATCACGTTTTTTATTTTATATGCGATAGAATTATTTTATCGTATTTTTTTCGTTTCATAGGAAGATTTAGATTTTTGTGTTATAATCTAAATAATAGAGGAGGATTAAGATGAAAAAGTTAGAAGGAAAAGTAGCCATTGTCACAGGTGGTGCCATGGGAAATGGATTAGGGATTGTGAAAGTTTTTTTAAAGTATGGAGCAGATATTGCTATTTTAGATTATGCAGATTGTCTTAATGACACGATAGATAAATTAAAAGAAGAATATCAAGATTCGCATATTAGTGGTTATCAAGTAGATATTAGAGATAGTGAAAAAGTAAAAACTAGTGTGGAAGAAATAAAAAAAGAGTACCAACATATTGATATTTTGATAAATAATGCAGGGGTTTGTAAGTTAGAAAGATTTGATACGATGTCAGATGAGGTAAGAGACTTTCATTTTGATATTAATATAAAAGGTGCTTGGAATGTAACGAAAGCAGTAGTTCCTTATTTAAAAGAAAATAAAGAATCTAGTATTGTTAACTTATCTAGTGTAACGGGTGCGATGGTAGCAGATAGTGGAGAAGTTGCTTATGCTACTACAAAAGCTGCCTTAATTGGATTTACAAAAGCATTAGCAGTGGAATTAGTAAGTGATCATATTCGAGCAAATGCGATATTACCAGGTTATATCTTAACACCAATGGTAGAAGGAATTGGGAAGGATACCAATCCAGAAAATCCAGAAGAAGTAATTAATGGTATTGCCTCTGCTATTCCAATGAAACGATTAGGAACGATTGAAGAGTTAGGAGAACTTGTAGCCTTTTTAGCAAGCTCCGAATCTTCTTATATCACAGGGCATGAGTTTGTGATTGATGGAGGAAGTACATTACCAGAAACAATAAGTGTAGGTGTTTAGCAGAAAAAATTACTCGGATAAAAAATAATTTTCCTAGTTTTTTTGTTTGTTTTGTGTTATTCTTTAAAAAAGAGACTTCTGTTAAAACGTGATTTAATATTTTATAGTAGGTATCTATCAATATTTTATAATAAGCTTCATAGGATAAAAGGAAGTACAAATAGGAATAAGGAGAAAAAAATGAAAAATAAGGAAAGAAATCAAAAGAAAACAAAGAAGGGATTCATCATAGGTGGTATGTGTCTTTTCGTGGTAATAGCTCTTTCTGTTGGTGGGTATTTTATTTATCAAGAATTAGAGTTTAAAAAGCCAATAAAAGAAGAATGGGGAGAAATCTACTATCAAGAGTTAAAAAAACAAAAAGAAGACAAGAGAGAGGACGATAAGAATAAGAAGAATACCAAAATAAGTTTTTATGAGATAGAAGAAAAGAAGGATCCTGTTATGGTAAGAACTTATGAAAAAGAAAAAAAGAATTATGTGGATGTTTATTATATGAACGATGAGAAACTTGTAAATCGTCTGTCTTTTTTGCAACCAAGTGAAGTCGAATATTTATATAAAATTGAGGATAAATCTTATCATTATTATATTAAAATGACAGATGATGCAGGAGAGCATTATACAACAATAAGTGATTCTATTGAAAATATGAAAGATAAAAAAGATCAAAAGGAAGGTTTTTCTTATACCACTTATGATTTTAAGGATGGAGAAGAAGAAAGCGTTACCGATATCAATGGCAATTCCATTTCGATTTCTAAATTTGATAAACAATTTATAAAAGTAGAGGATAAAAATAAAAGCATAGAATATAACCTAGAGGATAGTGACAAAAAAATAAAAGAAGTGGTTACGAGTTCTATCGCAAACTATCAAACACAAGAAGAAATATTAGATAAAGTTGTGAAGAAAGTAGAAAAACAATTACAAGAGGTTCTTCAAAAAATAGAAGAGATGAACAAAGCTCAAGAAGAAGTAGAAAAGAAAAAAGAAGAAGAACTACAGAAACAAAAAGAAGAGGAAGCAAAGAAAGGTTTAAATCTAGATGGAGTTACGGTGAAGTATGGTACTTATACTGGAATCGATGGTGCAATGGGCCAAACACTAGTGATTAATAGTAATCAAACAGCTACGTTAAGTGGAGCCAATTTCGGGAATGGAAAAACGAGTGAGAATTATACATTCAAAATTGAAAAACATGACTTTGCTCAAGATATTAGTAGCTCTCATGTGAAAACGGCGATTGTGTTTTATAATAATGGTTCTGTAGCCTTTGCGGTTTATCCATATAATAATTTATTATCAGATGGTGGTATTTCCGCTTATCAATACCAAGGGGATTAAAATGATTACGAAGCAGTTAGAAGCAATACTAGAAAAATATAAGATAACCAAAACAAAGAATATCATTTATGGCACGAATATTCCGATGCCAAATTGTATTTTACCAACACCATGGAAGACTTATATCAATTTTGAAGAGAGTGCCTACTATTTCTTTTACTTTGATGAAATAGGGATAGCAATCTATGAAAGAGATGGAGAAAAGTTTGTAAAAATTCCTTGGGAAGAGGTAAAAGATTTTAAAGTAAGCCATGTCTTTATTCTTGGTAAAATGACGATCCAAATTGGTACGAATACCTATCATTTTCAACTAAATCGCTTTGTATTTGGTTGTCCTTGGATTGCATCAATACTAGATATTTAGAAGAAAATCACTACTTTTATAATAAAGCTCAATTCCAAAAGTAAATGCAACTTTTACAGGTTAAATGCAACCTTTATAGTAATTTTAATGAATTTTAAGGTTCATATATTATTATTGATCATAAAAACTAGAAAAAAAGGCATAAATAACATCAAAATTCGATATATTAATACAATATTAAAAGAGGTAGAATTTTCAGAATTTTATTTCTAATTCAAAATGCAACCTTTAAATATTTTGTTTAAAATCTAAGTTTGGTTATATTATATATACTTTATAAAATAAGTAAATAGTAAGTTGTAGATTTATAAGCCAAAAGGAGTAATATCCTTTCGGCAAGGAATATTTTACTATTAATGATATGTCAATGGTCTAGATAAACTCGCTATGCTCGCCATTGACATATATTTATTTAAGTAAATGCAACCACTTATATTTTCTAAGTTAAATGCAACTTTTTATAAAAAAGGGGTTGCGTTTAGAAAAAAATTTCAGGCTTTTATAATAAATCTTGATTTTATGAATAAATTATATTGATATTCAAAAATTATGTTGTATAATAATACTAGACTTTGATGTTAGTAAACATTCTTAGTTTGATTGATTTAGAGTTTGGAAAGGTGAGGAAAATGAAGTTGAAAAAATTATTTTATTGTATGGTAGCTAGTGTATTTGTATTAGGACTTGCTACTGGTTGTTCTTCTAAGAAACTAGATTCTACTAAGGGAAAAGATGAGGAACCAGCAAAAGAAGAAAAAAAAGGAAACTGTACGATTGTAGAATGTATGAAATCAATAGAGATTACAAATTCAGTGGAAGATATTGACAATATTATAGGGTTTAAAGGAGAACCAATAAGTGAAGGTAGTACTACTTATGTTTGGAGATTTACGGATACTACTAAAATAGAATATAAACCAAGTGATGGTCAAGGAAGTATTTCAGCAACCATTGATAGAAATACAATTAAAGACAAAAAGGTAGATTTTTCAAAGTATAGTGAAATAAAAGAATTACTTAACAATGGTACTTCTCTTACTTATGATGAGTTTAAAGAAAAAGTAGGTGGAGTAGAAGGAACGGTAGTTGGAAAAAGCTCTTTATCTAAAAGATATACTTGGGTTAATGCTCAAGGTGGATATTTAACTGCTAGTTTCTCTGAAAAAACAGGTAAGTGTACTATTGTAACTGGTAGATATTAATTTTGGTTTTCTATCATAGTAAAAACTTAACAATTTAATGTTAGGTTTTTATTTTGGAATAACTTTGTTTAAAAAAGAAAGTCTAGCATTTAATCTAAGAGTTTATAATAACTTAGAAATTCATAAAGATAGGGGGAAAGTATTTTTAAATCTGTTTTGGTATTTTTTATCATCCATAGTAAAATATCTATACAAAGATAAGAATCATTAACCTTTACTAATGAAATTTTATCAGGAGAAATCGTTATATCGCTAAATGTATGCATATTCCAATAATCCATTTTTTTACTATTCATTTTATTTTGTTTCGCATATAGCGTTTTTAATAGTTTTCTATCGAATTTTTGGGCTTTTACTTCATCAATATCTTGATAAGAAAAGTCGATTTCTTCTTCTAAATCTAATATTAAAAAACAACTGTTATCTAAAATTTCTTTCATAATCTTGAATGATTTTACTTTAAAGAAACGACATCTAAATTCTAGCCAGACAACGAAATTAACAATAATAGCTACTAAATGATGGATTAGTGGTAGACGCATGACAAAGGTGCAGAAACGATAGAATGGGATATCTGCTTTTTCTCCTGGTAAATCCGTCAATCTTTTTGCTATTAACCACCTAATCCAAGAGTCAAAAATAGAAAATACACCTTTTGGACCAATAGCAAAGAAGATTTTTTTTGTTATTTCGATTCCAGTTGCACTATCACCTATTTGAGGTACTAAACCATCTTTATCTATCTTTGCTATATTCTTTTTATTCGTATAGTGAAAAAATATGTTTTCTAAATTCATTCCGCACATTAACATTTTATCATAGGTTTAACTATTTTAAAATTAGAAATGGTATGGTATCTTTAAGAAAAGAAAGTTTAATTATTATACCATTTGTTTCTTTAAAATGATAATGTATTAAGTTTCATAAAAAATTATTAGAAATAATAGGTTTTCTAGATTGATAGAAAAAAGTCTAGAAGGAAGAAAAGTTGGATATGATATTTACATCGTTCTTTCTTCATCTTATAATGGAGATAGAAAATGTGTTGAAAAGTTATTTCCTTTGGTAAATAAAACAAATATAGAAACTATCTTCTGTTGTCTATATAACAAATTGTAGAGGAGAAAAGCTAGTGTATCATCTTGTAAGATAGGCGGTGAATTTATGAAAGCAATGTGGAATCCTTGGCATGGATGTCATAAATGTAGTCCAGGATGTAAAAATTGTTTTGTATTTTATTTTGATGAGTTACGGAGAAAAGATACCAATATAGTAGTTAAATCGAAAACTAATTTTAATCTACCTTTAAAAAAAGATAGAAAGGGAAATTATAAAATAAAATCGCATACAGAAGTAGCCACTTGTTTTACCTCTGATTTTTTTATAGAAGAAGCGGATTGTTACCGAAAAGAAGCCTGGGAAATTATTAAGAAAAGAGAAGATGTTACCTTTTTGATTTGTACAAAAAGAATTGAAAGGTTTGAAAATTGTCTTCCTAGTGATTGGATGGATGGTTATGATAATGTGATTATTGCTGTTACTTGTGAGAATCAACAGAAGGTAGAGGAAAGACTTCCTATTTTATTGAATATTAAGGCAAAAAGAAAATATATTTTTGTAGCTCCAATTTTAGAAGAAGTAGACTTAAATCGTTATTTACAAACAGGAAAAATTGATCTTGTCTCCGTTGGGGGAGAATCCTACCAAAATGCACGAATTTGTAACTTTGATTGGATACAAAAGATATATAAGGATTGTGTTAGAAATCAGGTGGATTTTGATTTTCATCAAACAGGATCTAATTTTATTATGAAGCAAAAAAAATATCAAATAAATCATCACAAAGAATATTCACAAGCAAAAAAAGGTATGAAATACTTAAAATCATTAGATTCTGATTTATAGTTTTTATTTTCAATTAACACAATAAATAGGAAATGAAAGATTGGATTGCTAATCTTTTTGGATAATAGTATAATAGTAATAGAGGTGAATGTATGAGTAGTAAAATAATAGAAGTAAAAGATTTATCGATTGTTCTTGGTAAGAAAAAAGTTTTAAATGATTTATCTTTTCAAGTAGAAGAAAAAGAAATATTTGGATTTCTTGGTCCATCAGGGGCAGGAAAAACTACAACAATAAAGATATTGACAAAACAATTACTCCCTAATAATGGTAGTTGTAAAGTAGAGGTTGAGAAAGAAAAAATTGGAATATTAAGTGATAATAGTGGTTGTTATGAGAGATTGACCGTATACCGGAATCTTTGCTTTTTTGCAGAAATATCAAAAACAAAGAAAGAAAAAGTGGAAGAGGTTCTAAAAAAAGTGAAATTATATGAGGATAAAGATAAGAAAGTAAAAGATTTGTCGAAAGGAATGAAACAGAGATTATTACTTGCTTGTGCGGTCATTCATTCTCCTAAATTACTATTTTTAGATGAGCCAACTGCTGCTTTAGATCCTGCGACAACGGAGGAAATTCATAAATTATTATTTCAATTAAGAGAAGAAGGAACCACCATTTTTTTAACCACACATAATATGGAAGAAGCGGATGAACTTTGTGATCGTGTTGCTTTCTTAAATAAGGGAGAAATTGCAGAGATAGGAATACCAAGTGAATTAAAATTAAAGTATGCCAATCATACTGTGGATATCTTATTTGAAAATCATAAAGAAATTTCTATCGATAAAGATATTTCAAGTATTATAAAATGTTTAAAAGAAAATAGCAAAGAAAGTCTAAAATCCATTCATTCACAAGAACCTAATTTAGCAGAGATTTTCTTAAAATTAACAGGGAGGGATTTAAAATGAGAGTTTATAAATTAAAAGCCTTATTTAAACTTGGAATCGAAGATTTAGTGAAGAATATGAATGTTTTTGTTTATATCATTATGCCTCTAGCTTTTGCTTTTTTATATTCGAACATGGATACTTTACCAAAAGATTTTGTATTTTCGCTTTGTATGGTTCTAAATTTATCGATGGTACCAGTTGCTTTGATGGGAACTATTATTGCAGAGGAAAAAGAAAAAAATACACTTCGTACTTTAATGTTACATGATATTAATGCTACAGAAATATTATTTTCAAAAGCTCTTATTTGTCTATTGTTTGTTATGTTAAATAGTATTTTAATGTTCTTTATTGTTGGATTTCCAATGAACCAATTTTTTGCTTATCAAATAGTTGGTTTATTGGTATCTCTTACTGTTATCTTTTTCGGAGCTTTAGTAGGATTACTTGCGAAAAATCAAATGTCTGCAGGACTTTTGTCCATCCCATTTATGGCTATTTTTATGGCACCGCTTTTTGTTAATATGGTTAAAAGTAAATTGGCTTCTTCCATTTCTTCTATCCTACCTACCGATGCGATGATGGAGATTTTTGATGTTATTTCAAAAAATAATCTTAGTATCTCGAGTATTGGAATGGAAGTGTTAGTTATTGGAGTATGGTTAATTTTAGGGTTTATCTTCTTTCAAATCGTATATAAAAAAGTGGGAGTGGATAATTAGAGCGTGTTATTCGTATCTAAATTTTGATAGGTAGTTAGGGTATGCAGTTTATCAAAGCAAAAACGATACTTACGAAAGTAAAAGATGGAGATTCTTGGTATGGCGTCGATTATAATATGAACCTTTATAGAGGCTGTTCTCATGGTTGTATTTATTGTGATAGTAGAAGTAGTTGTTATCATATTAATCAGTTTGATGAGGTAAGAGGAAAAGAAAATGCACTTTTTCTATTAGAAAAGGAACTAATAAAAAATAAAAAAGGGGTAGTAGGAATTGGTGCTATGTCAGATACTTATAATCCACAAGAGAAGAAACAGGAAATTACGAGAAAAGCGTTAGCCTTAATTAGTAAATATGGATACGGTGTTTCTATTGATACGAAGAGTGATTTAATTTTGAGAGATTTAGACCTCTTAAAAGAAATTAATCACAAAAACAATGTCATTGTAAAATTCACAATTACCACTCCAAAGAATCATTTATCCAAAATAATAGAACCAAGAGTGTGCTCTTCTTCTAAAAGGCTAGAAGCTATCAAAAAATTAAGTGATAATGGTATATATGTTGGAATTATGCTGAATCCAGTCTTGCCCTTTCTTAACGATAAGGAAGAGGACATTAGAAACCTTGTCTTTCTTGCTCATCAAGCAGGGGCTAAGTTTATTACTTCTTATATGGGAATGACGTTAAGAGATAATCAAAGAGATTATTACTATGAAAAGTTAGATATTCATTTTAAAGGATTAAAAGAAAAGTATCAACAAATATATATAGATAGTTACTATTGTAGTGTCTTAAATGCAAAAGGGTTATGGCATGTTCTAAAAGAAGAATGTGAAAAACATAATATATTATATGATATGAAAGATATTATAAGGGAATATAAGAAAGAGATTCCTTCCAATAGGCAAATGTCCTTCTTTGATTTATGATAATGTATTGGAGTGGTAGAATTGAAAAAGTTAATGTTCTTTCTAGTTTTGTTTTCCTTTTTTATTCTGAAGGTAGATGCTTTAGAAATCGATAGTAAGCATGTTGTTTTATATAACTTAAATGATCAACAAGTAGTTTATGAAGAAGGGAAAGATGAAAGAGTTAGTGTTGCAAGTTTAACTAAAATTATGACAACCATAACGGCAATTGAAAATATAGCGGACTACAATCAAGAAATTATTATAAAGTCTAGTATGTTTACAGGTTTAAGAGAACAAAATGTAGCAGTGATTGGTTTGAGAGATGGTCAAAAAGTAACTTATCGTGATTTACTGTATGGAATGTTTTTAGGAAGCGGAGCAGATGCTACTCGTGCGATTTCTATTTCGATTGCTGGTAGCGAAGAAAAGTTTGTAGAGTTGATGAACCAAAAAGCAAAAGAGTTGAAGCTTTCCAATACTCATTTTGTAAATACAGTGGGATTAGATGATGATTTACACTATTCAACTGTCAATGATATCGCTAAAATATTAAATTATGCTTTTCAAAATGAAAAATTTAAGGAAATATTTACAACGAAGAAATATACGATTTCTGATAATTCCATTAAAGTTTCTAGTACTTTCTTTCAAACAGCTGAAAAAGCAGGGATTGATAGTAGTTTTATATTAGGAGCAAAAACTGGTTATACCGAAAATGCAGGAAGATGTTTGGCATCTATTGCTTATGATGAATCCAATCAGATTACTTATTTATTAGTAACAACCAATGCTAAGAAAACTCCAAATCATGTTAGAGATGCTGTTACTGTATATGACTATTATTTTAAAAATTATAAGTATCATACATTGATGGAAGAAGGTGAAGTACTAGTAAAAATACCAACTATGTATTCCAAACAAAAAGAAGTAAAAATTTCTTCTAATAAAGAGATAAAAAAATATCTGAGTAATGATTTTTCAAAAGAGGATGTAAGAATAGATTATAAAGGAGAAAAAATAATTACTCCTAGTATGAATAAGAAAGAGAGACTAGGAGTAGCTGATATTTATTACAAGGATGAGCTAGTGAGTGAGGTAGATGTCTTATTGCCAGAGAAAATATCTTTTTCTTTACTTGTATTTATAAGTATTCATAGAATTACTTTTATTACGCTTTCTATTTTTATAATAGCTATTATAGTTTTATGTATCTGTTTAAAAAGAAGAAAAAAGAAATCTTAGGATAGAAAGTAACAAAAGCAATAATAGGATAGGGGGTAATGATTTGCAATCAATACTTGGTAAATATTTAGAAATATTAGATTATAAAAATAGACCAGAATTTATGGATAAGTATTTAGAAGTACCAAGTCTATTACGTCTTAAGAAGGTAGGGACTTTTGTGGGATGGATTATGCATCCAAGGATATTTATTCTTTTTTAGAATATGTTTCAAGGTATGATCATTCTCTCACGGTAGCACTTTTAACTTATCGATATACAAAAGATAAAAAGGCAACCATTGCAGCTCTTTTTCATGATATTGCACCCCCCTTGTTTTTCACATGTAGTTGATTATATGAATAAGGATTATGAAAAACAGGAGAGTACAGAAGAATATACAGAAATCATTTTAAAAGAGGACAAAACGTTACAGAAATGTTTAAAAGAAGATCATATTTTAGTAGAAGATATTATTGATTTTAAGAAATATAGCATTGTCGATAATGATAGACCTAGAGTTTGTGCAGACCGATTAGATGGTGTTTTACTAACAGGTCTTTTTTGGACAAAAACAATAACATTGCATGATGTAAAAAAGATAATGAAAGATACTCACATTTTTACAAATGAAGAAGGAAAAGAGGAAATCGGTTTTACTACTAAGGAGAGTGCTAATTTAGTCTTAAAAACAAGTGAGACAATTGATTGGTATTGTCATTCGAAAGAAGATAATTATATGATGGATCTTCTATCAAAAATTACGAAGCTTGCGATTAATTATTCTTGTATTACTTATGACGATTTATATAAAATAGACGAAGAAAAGTTTCTTCATATTTTAAAAAATTGTCATTATAAGGATATAAAAGAGTTACTAACAATATTTAGAACAGTTAAAAAAGAAGATATTAGATATATAGAATTAAAGAATATTAAAATAAGAGATTTAAATCCTTTATTGAATGGAAAAAGGTTGAAATCGTTAAATGAGGAGCAAGAAATATGAAGATAATAACAGTATGTGGAAGTTTAAAGTTTAAGAATGAAATGATAAAGATAACGGAGAAAATGGAATTACAAGGTAATTGTATGTTAAGTGTAGTCTATCCATCAAAAATGGATAAAGATGCATATACAGAAGAGGAAGCTATGATGTTAGATAAGATGCACCGAGAAAAGATTAAAATGTCAGATGCAATTTTAGTCGTTAATGTAGATGGGTATATAGGTAGTAGTACAAAAACAGAAATTGAATTTGCTAAGTCTTTAAATAAAGAAATTATATATTATACTGATTTGATTAGGGATAGTAAAAAGCAAGCACCTTCTAATAAAAGTAAAAGTAAATTTTTTTATTAGAAGTAAATTTTTTTATTAGAAGGGTTGACAAATAATATATTTGATATATAATTAATATTGTCAGTTGTTTAATAATTAATTTATTACTTGCGGATGTAGTTTAATGGTAGAACCTTAGCCTTCCAAGCTAACTACGGGAGTTCGATTCTCCTCATCCGCTCCAATTTGAACTTAACTTGCTTTGTGCAAGTTTTTTTGTTCAAAGGAGCTAGATGAGACGAACTCTCGTAGTTAACTTTGGAAGTTTTCCCAAATAAATATTTTATCCGAAATAATGAATAATATTTTTATTTAAAGGAATTACTCATTCAAAAATATTGAAATTAGGGCTACTTTTTATTACAGTATTCCTATAGGTAGCCATTACTTCCATAATTTGATCCGATAGGTTATACCATTTTATTTGAATATGATATCTACAAAAATCATATTTACTATTATAGTTTAAATTTCTAGACATCGATTGTAATGATAAACAACTAATATGTAAAGATGGCCAGTTGTCTAATAAATGTTTTTTTATGATATATTTTATTTCTTCGTTTGTAATCCAAATAAAATCATCAACTACACCATATATAATAGCATCTACTTCATATTCTGATTTATTACCTTGTAAAATAAATCTATTTATAAATTTATCAATATATTTCTTCTTATTGAATTCTTTATTTATTATATCAATATCTTGTTGATACCTTTTTCTATATTCAACGCTTGATAATCTAATTTTTCCACTTCCATTAATAGTTTCATCTGCAAAATGATAATATAGAAATTTATGTATTATATTGTCATCCATCCCTATTTCTTTTAAGAATTTGGTAAACATGGTTATGCTCTCAACATGGACAGAATTTTTAATGCCTTTTTTAATACTTATCCCTCTAACAAGATGATTTACTTTTATGTAAATATCAGCCTTTCTTTTCGATTTGTTTACCCAACATATAATGGTATCATTGAAATCTATATTTTTATAAAGTTTATATAGTAAATCTTGAAATATTGGATGAACTCTTCCAAATTTTTTTTCATTTAAATAGTATGCAAATTCTTCTTCATTTTGGTATCCATTAATCATTTTATTAAATGGCATATTATCACCTTCTTAAATATTATAGTAAGTGTTTCTATGTTTTACTTATAAAATGATCTTCTATTATTTTATTTAACTAACTAATATCATGGTTTAAACATATTTATTATGTAGTTAGTTATTTTTTATAATAGAAAAAGATGATAGGGAAGTTTCATGAGTTCCTTATCATCTATTAAAATCTTGATAATTTTTTTATAGGTCCTTCTTGCTTATGAGGTTTAAAAGCGTTCATCTTTTGATTCCATTCAATGGCATCCATTAAGGAATTATCTCCTCTAGCGTCTAAGATATCCCAATATTCTCTAGGTAAAATGTTTTCAGAAGTTCCTATAAACATCCTATGTCCAGCCTGTTGTTCTTTTCTAAATTTTGTTCGAAGCTTTTCTAATTCTTTTGGATTAGTAACAATGTTTCCATTTGTATAGAAAGTAACACTTTCTGCCATAGTTTCTTTCCAACCAAATAAGTGACAATGGTCCTTAGCAAAATTTCCTGTAAAGAAAGTTTTTCTTATCAAAACGATATCTTCGAAGGTTAAATATTGATTAAATCCATAATATTTTAATAATTCGGATAGGTTATAAGACTCTTTTACTACTATGTTTCCTTTTTCAAAGTTTAGACAGATATTATCCTCTGTAATATTAAGAATAGGGTAGTTAGGACTTCGATATAATAAATCGCTAGCTAAGTTTTCTTCATTTGGGACAAACAACATACTTCTGTAAGGATAATAACTTCCTGTATTCAATTGGCCTGGTTTAGTACGAAAGAATTCATATTCCTCATTCCATCGATAAATAGTATCTGTTTTTATTACTTCTCCTACGTAAACATTATCTCTATTTACTTTATATTTTTTAGTTTTCATGAAAATCTCCTTTCCTTAATTACAGGTTTATCGTAACACAAATGGATAATCATTTCAAGGTTGCTAAAATAATTTAGTGATAGGTGAACTAGGAAGTTTTAGGTTATTGTGTTCTCTATTCTAAAGTGGGTATTTTAAAAACTTAAAACGATAGGTAACTTGATAATTGGAAAAGTAAAAAATAGGATTGAAAAAGCAAATTTATATGTTAAAATGAAAGAGAAAGGGTGTTACCATGCAGGATGTTATTTATAGGATTATAAGTAAGAATCGTAAATTATTCGGAACAAATCCAAGTGTTGAGAAAATAAATATTGGCTTTACTAATCTAGTTTATCGTATCGATGATGCTTTTATCGTTAAGATATGTACGGAGCTGGAAAATGAGAAAAACTTTCAAAAAGAAATAGATTTTTATCGTTCTAATAAAGATAATCTATTTATTCCACAATTATACTATTCAAGTACTGATAAAGAAGATATTCCATATTATTATGAAATAATTGAAAAACTTAATGGGGTTTCTTTATATCAAGTTTGGCATACATTTTCGGAAGAAGAAAGAGAAAAAGTGATAAAACAAGTATGTATGGCAATGAAACAAATCCATTCAAATATTGGACAAGGTTATGATTGTTATGATTGGGTTCTTTCTTTTAAAGAAAAGTTTTCTTTATTGTATTCTAAAGCGAAAGAATTTCCTATTTTCAATGAAGATGAGCAATATCTTGTTAATTATGCTTATTCTAAATTTGAACAATATTTAAAAAGTAAGGATTTTGTTTTGATACATAATGATTTACACTTTGATAATATCTTCTATCATAATGGAGAAATAAAAATAATTGATTTTGAAAGAGCTATCTATGCACCAAGAGATTTTGAACTAGGTATCTTTTTTAGGATGGTTAGAAAGCCTTGGAAATTTGCCAGTGAAGAAACAGAACAATACACAGATTCTAGTGATTATTCTAATATCAAATGGTACGTTGAAAAATATTATCCTGAGTTAGTAAATATCCCTTTTCTTTCGCAAAGACTTGCTATTTATGATATGGTATATTTTCTAAAACAGCTAATAAGTCATCCAGAAGATATGGAATTAAAAACAGATGTTATTGAAGCTTCTAAAGTAGTAGCACTAAAAGATGAATTATATTTTAAGGATTTAAAGAATGCCTCAGAATTAATGGATTATATGAATGTAAACATAGAATATGGATGGATAGATAAAGATTTGGAAAAGCATTTTAATAACCTAAAGGGATTTCGAGAAAATTATAGAATTAGTTCTATTGATGAAATTATTAAAACTGGTCTTGGAACTTGTATTGAACAAGCAAAATTAATAAAATTTTTCTTTGATAATATAGGTTTAGAAAATAAGCTATATTGTTTAAGAAGATATGAAACAGAAGAAAATTTTAATCAAGATGTTAGAATGCATTGTTTTGTATTATTTCATCATCAAGATAGTTGGTATCATTTTGAACACGCTAATTCTAATAAAAGAGGAATTCACGGATTTGACTCTATTGAAAGTGCCATTCAATCTGAAGTGGATAGACATGATGAAAACGATATTAGAGAACTTACAGAAATACCAAATATTCCTGATGGATTAACTTATCAACAATTTAATCAATATGTTAATACCTTTGAACCTATCACAATGCAAAAAGGGAAGAAAAACTACTAGATTGTTAATGCTAAAATAATAAGTTTAGACTTATGTATTAAATAAAATGGAAGGGATGAAGCTTATGATGAAAAAACAAATTGTAGTGATTAATGGTACCGGTGGAAGTGGAAAGGATACTTTTGTAGAATTTTGTCAAAAGTATGGAAAAGTAAAGAATTTTTCCTCTATTGATAGAGTAAAAGAGATTGCTACCATGATTGGATGGACTGGTAAGAAAGAAGAAAAAGATCGAAAATTTTTAAGTGATTTGAAAAAGTTGACAACAGATTATAATGATATGGCTTTCCAAAGTATAAAAGAAGAGGTTAAAAAATTTCATCATTCTGATGATAATATCTTATTTATTCATATCCGTGAACCAGAAGAAATCCAAAGAGTGGTAGATCTTTATCAAGCAAAAACGCTATTAATAAAGAGGGTGGGGTTAGTAAATATTGAAACAAATAATTCGGATGCCAATGTAGATTGTTATTCTTATGATTATGTTATTGAAAATACCACCTTAGAAGAGTTGGATAAGAAATCTTTCCAATTTATTCATGATTTTAACAAATAGGAAAAATATTTGGAAGGAGTATCTTTATGATGAAGGAAAATATAAATTACGAATATCTATATCGTAAGATGCTAGATGATATTTCTATCGTAAAAGACGATTTCTTATATGGAATTACTTTTATTGGACCACCAGGAGTAGGAAAGAGTACGGTAGCAAATCTTCTTTCTAAGAAATTAAACTTACAGGTTACTGCAAATGATAAGATTAGAAGAATGTTAGATGATTTGGGTATTGATTCCAGTGCTCATCAACCACTAGTGGAAAAACTTGCTTATGATAGAAGCAGATATATGTTAGAAAATCATACTAGTATGATTATTGATGCCAATTGTTTAACAGCTTATCAAGCAGTAGAAGAAAATTTTAGTCAATTTCATGCTCCTTGCTTCTTTATTAAATTAGAGTGCAGTGAACAAGAAATTTTAAGACGAATCGACTATCGGGAAACTCAGTTTGAAATCGATAAAAATAATTTTTCTAGGGCAACGAAAAAGGACTATGATAGTTATTTAGAGAGATTACGGAACAATCCATTTCCGAAAGAAAAGATATTTTTTACGATCCATACCGAAAAAGAATTGATGCAACAAATAGAAGAATGCGTAAGTAAAATAGAGGAGTATAAAAAATTACAAAAGAAAAAAGTACAGAACTTCCATTGATAGAGGGGTTCTTTTTTTGAGAAACTAGAAATATTCTTTTGGAATCAATGATAAATAGAATGTTTTATCATATGATTAAATAGGTGGTTAAATGGGAGATTTTGTTATTGATTTAATGCATCAATATGGATATTTGGGTATGTTTTTGGGAATGGTTTTAGAAGCTGTTATTATTGTTATTCCAAGTGAGGCTATACTCGCAACTGGGGGGATTTTAGCCAGTCAAAAAATATTTTCTTTTTGGGGAGCCTTTTTTATAGGATTACTTGGTAGTGTTTTTTGTGCTATCGTCATTTATTTGATGGGATATTTTGGAGGCGTTCCTTTTATTAAGAAGTATGGAAAGTATTTTTTTATGAAGGAAGAGGATATTACAAAATCGAATTCTTGGTTTAACAAGTATGGATTAATGGCAGCTTTAATTGGTAGAAATTTTCCTATTGTTAGAACTTTAATTTCTCTTCCTATTGGGATTATGAGACTCTCTTTTATAAAATTTGTAATTTATACATTAATAGGTTCCATTCCTTGGACTTTTGTTTTTGTATACGTTGGATATGCTTTAGGAAATAACTGGGTAGTGATGAATCAATATATCTCACATCTAAAGGTTCCTATTCGTATTTTACTAATTGTTTTATTGATTAGTTATTTCTATAAAAAAGTATCAAATAAATTAAAAAAAGGAAAAACAATGTGATATAATAGGATTAGAAAAATCTTGGGAGAAGAATATGATAAAGAAAATAGTATTGGGAGTCATAGTAGTTGTTTTAGTGGGTGGTGGTATCGGATATTTTTATTTTTTGAATGAGGAAGAAAAAGAAAGTCCAAAATTAGTAGAGAAAAAGAGAGTGATAAAGGATAAGTTAAATGAAAGAGTAAAATATGAAATTGATAATGGAATTTTTAAATCTCACTATAAAGAGGCTTATGAAATTGTGAAACAGATGACAGTAGAGGAAAAAATAGCTCAACTATTGTTAGTAAGATATCCAGACGAGAATCAAAAAGAAATCTTAAAACAGTACCAGTTTGGAGGATATTTGTTTTTTGCCAAAGATTTTAAAGGGAAGACAAAGGATGAAGTTATCAGTATGACAAATATGGTTCAAGAAGTAGCTAAAATTCCTATTTTAACAGCGCTTGATGAAGAAGGAGGGATTGTGGTACGAGTTAGTAGTAATCCCAATTTAAGAGGTTCCAAATTTTTATCTTCTCAAGAATTGTATCGACAAGGAGGTTTCGATAAAATTAGGGAAGATACCATTGAAAAAAGTAGTTTGCTAAATAGTTTGGGACTGAATCTTAATTTAGCACCAGTAGTAGATGTTTCAACGAATTCTAATGATTATATGTATAAAAGGTCTCTTGGACAGAATGCAGAAATCACTTCTGAATTTGCGAAAGAAGTAATAGAATCTAGTAAAAATACAGGGGTATCTTATACACTAAAACATTTTCCTGGATATGGTAACAATGTAGATACCCATAGTGAATCATCCCGTGATAATAGAAGTTTAGAATCTTTACATGAAATAGATTTAAAACCATTTATAGAAGGAATCAAGAGTGGAGCAGAAGCAGTTTTAGTTAGTCATAATATTGTTACCGCAATCGATAGGGAAAATCCAGCTTCTTTATCTAGTTCTATTAATCAATTATTACGAGAGGAATTAGGTTTTACTGGAGTTGTTATTGTCGATGATTTGGTAATGGGAGCAGTGAAAGATATTCCAGATAAATCTCTAATATCTTTAAAGGCGGGGAATGATTTACTCATTACAACGGATTATTTAGAAAGTATAGGGGAGATAAAAGGGGGAGTTGATAGAGGAGAAATCACAGAAGAAGAGCTAGATAAACATGTGATTCGTATTCTTTCATGGAAATATGAAAAAGGACTTATAAAATAGATCCATGAAACAAAAAAAATAACAAATAAAAAGGAAAATAGAGAATATGTATTTTTCTTTTTTTCTCTTTGTGATAAGATATGGAAGGAGGTAATGAAAATGATAAAAAAAGTTTTAAAAATTGTAAGTGTTTTCTGTATTACCCTTTTACTAATAGGGTGTAGCACAGATAAGGAAAGAAAAGAGGAATTATTAGGAATTGATTTTTCCAAGAAGACAAATGAAATATCTTTGAAAAAATATGATACTGAAAATCCATTAGTTGCAATGTATATCAAAGGCTATGGAGCTATTGTTATGGAATTGTATCCAGAAAAAGCGGAAAATACGGTAAATAATTTTATTTCTTTAGTAAAGAGCGGTTTTTATGATAATAATAGTTTCCACCGATTAGTTCCTGGTTTTGTTTTACAAGGAGGAGATCCAGATGGAACTGGTATGGGTGGGCCTGATTATTCCATCAAGGGTGAATTTAGTGAAAATGGATATACAAATAATAATTTAAAACACAAAAAGGGAATTGTTTCTATGGCAAGAAGTCAAGATATGGATTCAGCTGGTAGTCAGTTCTTTATTATGCTTGATACGTCTAGTAATTTAGATGGAAGTTATGCAGCATTCGGAAAAGTAATTGATGGGTTTGATATCATCAAGTTAATTGAAGAAGAAGAAATCGTAGATGATGCTACAACTGGAAAATTAAGGACCAATTTAACCATTAAAAAGGCACTTGTCGATAGGAAAGGAAAAGAAGAAAAGCCAGTAGAAAAAATAGAAAAGTAGGGGTAATTATGAAAGAATTGTGGAATAATCTAAAGTTTGTTTGGGTGTATGCAAAAGATCAAAAGAAAAGACTTTTTCTATATGCTTTTTGTAACGTAATTGCTATTACTTTTAGTATTATTGTCCCTATTTTAAGTGCTAGAATTATTGTTCATTTAACTAGTAATCAACTTTATCAAGTTTTAGCGATTAGTCTTGTTCTTCTTATTTTTAATATAATGGGACAATTGGTACATTGCCTTGCTAGATATTGTTCTCAAAAGATTTATAGAGAAACATTCACAAAAATTCAAAGTGCTTTGGGAAGAGAAATATTAAAACTGGAAAATCAGTGTATTGATAGTCATTCTTCCGGTGTATTTATTCAAAGATTAACGAATGATACGAGTAAATTAGCAGATATCTTTAATGTATTAAATCTGTATTTATCAAATATCATATCTAATATTGGTATTTTTGGAGCCGTTTTTATTATAAATAAAGTGGCCTTTTGTTATTTACTAATTATGATTCTTTCTGTTTATTTGATAGAACAAAAACGAGTTACTTTACGAAATGAACAGGATAAATTGTTTCGAAAGAAAAATGAGAAGGTATCAGGATTTGTAGGAGAACTTGTTCGTGGAGTACGAGATATCAAAATGTTAAATGCAGAAGAGAGTTTTATGAGTGAGTTGCATAATAAAATAGTAGATTTGAATAACCAAAGATATCAAATGGGAAAAACGGACCGTAACTATAGCCTTATTAGTGGCTGTTTTTCTAATCTTTTTGATACTGGTATGATTTTTCTATTAGTGTATCTCATTATGAATCAAGAGTTAGAAATCGCTAACGCTTTAGTTATTCATAATTATATGTCAAGAGTCACTTCGATTGTAAATTATGCTAGTATGTTAGTAGAAAGAGTAAAAGATTTCAACTTATCGGTATCAAGAATCTTTGCCATCATCGATAGTGACGAATTTAAGAAAGAGAAGTTTGGAAAAAAACATTTAGAAAGTGTAGAAGGAGATTTTGAATTTAAAGATGTTTCTTTTAATTATGATGATAGAAAAAAGGTGATAGATCATTTGTCTTTTAAAGTAAATGCCAACGAAACAGTTGCTTTTGTTGGAAAAAGTGGTGCAGGAAAGTCTACCATATTTAATCTATTATGTAAGATGTATGATGTAAAAGAAGGAAAAATAACTATTGATGGAGTAGATATCAAAGAATTAGACCGAGAAACTATTCGTGGTAATATTACGATTATTAATCAAAATCCTTATATCTTTAATTTAACGATTCGAGATAATTTACGACTAGTCAAAGAAGATTTAACAGAAGAAGAGATGAGAGAAGCTTGTAAGATGGCTTGTCTAGATGAGTTTATTGAAAAACTACCAGATAAATACGATACCATAGTAGGAGAAGGCGGAATTAGTTTGAGTGGAGGGCAAAGACAACGACTTGCGATTGCTCGTGCATTTGTTCAAAAAACAGAGATTATTCTTTTTGATGAAGCAACCTCCGCTCTTGATAATGAAACGCAAGCAAGTATTCAAGAAGCGATTGAAAATTTAAAGAAAGATTACACTATTTTAATTGTTGCTCATCGGCTTAGTACAGTGATAAAAAGTGATCGAATTGTTTTCTTAAATAATGGAAAGATAGAAGCAGAAGGAACACATAAAGAATTATTAAGGAAAAATAAAAATTATAAAAAATTATATGAAGCAGAGATTGTGAAATAAAACATTTTTCGGGTTTGTCAAGAAAAATGTGTAAGTTGTTAAAAATATTGTAAAATTAAATTGTCAAAGAACACGGAATTGGCAAATAGCAATTAAATATATTTTCGGATTCTATCTTTAAATTTGGGGTGAGCATCTAATTGATTACGAACCATTGTCCAATTATGAACATGTGCTTTATCTCATTTTTTTACACTCTCACTTTTTCATATTTTATCTTAATTATTTTTTCACTGATTTTGTATTATTTAATTCTTCTTTGAAATAATCACCAAAATACATATCTTTTAAATGTTCTTTATTATACATAGTAGTCTTATATATTTTAGTATATTCATTAGTGTTTCCCTTTCTGAATGAATTGAACATTAGATATCCAGTCAGAAATGTATTTATAGTGGTTATATTTTTTTAATAAATAGTATCTATCATAAATGGTGCTCTTGTATTAATATATTGATAACTAGTCATATCAAAAAACATTAGCTTTCCATTAGAACAAGTATAATTATAATACAAATCTTCAATCGTAAAACCATTATCACTTAGTGTTTTAATATCTTTTTTTAAATCATCTAATGATATTGCAATATTTTCCTTAGTTAATTCCTCTTCATCTAGATAACTTTCAATTGTTCCAATTATACTTCCATTATCTGTTATTATGTCTATTGGATTGTTAAAACAATTCAAGGGTAATGTAATTAATTTTTTTAAACCTTCATCACTTATTCTTGGTAAAGTTGACTTTCTCTCTTTATGAAATATTTTAATAGCATAGTCAAATACCCTATATATCTTGCCTTCTTTTCCTTGGCTTACTAGAGTTTCATTATCTATATATTCTTTATATCTTTGTATTTCCATATTCATCACATTATAAGTTTATCATAAAAGTATCCAATAGTTAAGTATATATAGATTATTTTAGCAAATGTGTGATTAATTAGAAAAACTAAAAATAAAGTATGAAACTAATTGAAAATTTATTATCTATATTTTATAATAGAAATAGATGCAATGAATCTGAGGAGTATATCATGTATTTTTAAAGAGAGGTTATGGTTGGTGAGAATAACTAAAAGAAATGATAGAAGGTAGCGGAGGAGCATAATTATTGAACATTAGTAGATAATTACGGGTAATTTCCGTTAACAATTTTAAGGTAATTATGAATTACAAATTAAGGTGGTACCACGAAGCTATTCGTCCTTAGTGAGGGGTAGTTTTTTTATTTTATACAAGGAGGAATCAGTAATGAAAAATTGTGTATATATCATACCAAATGAAGATAAAATTAGTGATAGTGAATTTTATATGGAAGCAGCAACAAATCATTTACCATGTTTTTAATCATTTTCAGATAAATATGGTCTTGGCTATCATTTTGATAATGGAGATTACCAAGAAGCACCACTAACCCTTGCCAAAGAAGGACATTTAGTGGTGAAAATAGAAGAATCTTCTAAATTATTTATTTGTTATTATCCAAAAGTAATTACCGATAGGCAAAATAATTGGATTCATGATAATATGATGCTTATGATGAAATATCCGGTTCTAGGTTGTTATGCTATTAAGAATAATGATAATTTAGAAGATATTAAAACAGTTGAAGGAATGAATGTCATTATCCATGAGGCAGATAGAAGAAATTTATTATATGAAAAGACAAGAATGGTGAAATAGGAAAGGAAGAGAAAAATGTTAGATAAAAAGTATAATCATTTAGAGGTAGAAAAAGACAAATATCAGAATTGGAAGGAAAAGGGTTATTTTAAATCAGGTGATTTCAGTAAGAAACCATTTTGTATTGTCATACCACCACCTAATGTTACTGGAAAACTGCATTTAGGACATGCTTGGGATGTTACCATACAAGATATCATTATAAGGTTTAAAAGAATGCAAGGATATGACTCTTTATGGCTTCCTGGTATGGATCATGCTGGAATTGCTACACAAGCAAAGGTAGATAAAAAATTAAAAGAATCTGGTATTATGCCTAGAAGTCTTTCGCGGGATGAATGGTTAAAACATGCTTGGAGTTGGAAGGAAGAATATGCAGAAAACATTCATGCACAATGGGCTAAAATGGGAATTAGTGTTGATTATGATAAAGAAAGGTTTACGCTTGATAAAGGTTTAAACGATGCGGTGAATAAAGTATTTATTGATCTTTATAACAAAGGGTTAATTTACCGAGGAGAAAGAATTATTAATTGGGACCCAGTTCAAATGACTGCTTTATCCAATGAAGAGGTTATTTACAAAGAAGATAAAGGTGCATTTTATCATTTGAAATATTTTATAGAAGATAGCGAAGAATATTTAGAAGTAGCTACTACTCGTCCTGAAACTTTATTTGGTGATACGGCAGTTGCTGTTAATCCGACAGATGAAAGGTATAAACATTTGATAGGTATAAATGTAATCCTACCAATTTTGAATAAAAAAATACCAATCGTAGGAGATATCCATGCAGATAAAGAGTTTGGAACAGGTGTTGTAAAAATTACACCAGCGCATGATCCTAATGACTTTGAGGTAGGACTTCGTCATAATCTTCCAAGAGTTGTTGTAATGAATAAAGATGCTACGATGAATGAAAATGCAGGTATTTATCAAGGAATGAGTAGAGAAGAATGTAGAGAAAAAGTAGTCAAAGATTTATCGGATGCTGGATTGTTAATAAAAATAGAAGAGATGGTACATAGTGTAGGACATAGTGAGCGAAGTGATGCTGTTGTGGAGCCATACTTATCAAAACAATGGTTTGTGAAAATGAGACCTCTCGCAAATCGGGTACTAGAAAATCAAAAAAACAAAGAGGAAAAGGTAAACTTTATTCCAGAAAGATATGAAAAGACAATGAATCATTGGATGGAAATTACCTATGATTGGTGTATCTCCAGACAACTATGGTGGGGGCATCAAATACCTGCTTGGTATAAGGAAGACGAAGTAAAGGTTCAAGTAGAATGTCCAGGTGAGGGATGGGTTCAAGATCCAGATGTTTTAGATACTTGGTTTTCTAGTGCTTTATGGCCATTTTCTTCTCTAGGCTGGCCAGATGATTTATCTTTATATAATAGATATTATCCTACTAATGTACTGGTAACAGGTTATGATATTATACCATTTTGGGTCAACAGAATGACTTTCCAAGGATTAGAATTTACGGATAAAAGACCATTTAAAGATTGTATTATTCATGGCTTAATCCGTGATAAAGAAGGACGTAAAATGTCAAAATCATTAGGTAATGGAGTCGACCCTATGGATGTCATTGAAGAATTTGGTGCCGATAGCCTTCGTTTCTTTATTACAACCAATTCTGCTCCTGGTATGGATTTAAGATATGATGAAGAAAAAGTAAAATCTTCTTGGAATTTTATTAATAAATTATGGAATGCTTCTCGTTTTGTTTTAATGAATATAGAAGATTTAGAAAATGGTAATATTGATACTAAAAATCTATCTTTAAAAGATAAATGGATTCTAACTAAGAAAAATAACTTGATAAAAAGTATTACCATCAATATGGAAAAGTATGAATTTCACAATGCAGGTAATGAACTATATAAATTTATTTGGGAAGACTTTTGTGATTGGTATATTGAACTTTCTAAGAACGATATGAGTTTGAATAACAAAAAAGTATTATTCGATATATTAACCACTATTTTAAAATTATTACATCCATTTATGCCTTATGTTACAGAAGAAATTTATGGGATGCTGCCAGTAAAAGAGAAAGAATCTATTATGATTTCTACTTATCCTACTAGTGATGATGATTTATTATTTACAGAAGATGGTGAACTATTTAGTAAGATTTTAGAAGACATTGTTGCAATTCGTAATTTAAAAGCAATAAATAAAATTAAGAAAGATGCGAAAGTAAAAATCGAAACAAAAGAGGAATTTCTTCCTTATTATCAATCACAATTAAAAATTACAGAAGAGAGTTTAAATATGAATGGTGTGGATTCAATGATGAAGCAAAATTATCAATCAAAATATGTCAATATTACTTACTTTTTTGTGGAAGAAGTAGAAAATCAAAATCAAAAACTAGAAGAAATAAAACGTTTAGAACAATCGATAGAACGTCGTAAAAAATTGCTTGCGAATGAAAATTATGTCAAAAAAGCACCAGCTAATATTGTGGAACTAGATCGTAAAAAACTAACCGAAGAAGAAGAGAAATTAGAGCTTTTAAAAAAATAAGGCTCTTTTCTTTTTTCGACAAAATATTATCCTTTTTCTTGATACGATACTAACGGTGATAAGAATGAAAAAAACGTTAATCTTTATGGTAGCATCTATTTTATTAGGTAGTATTTGTGGTAATTTCCTATTTAAAAAATATCAGAGTGCTACTTTTGCCTTTCATAATAGTGAAAAACTATATTTTTTACAAGAAGGCGTTTACCATTCTTTAGATTCGGTTACCAATAATACCAAAAGTATTTCTCCTAAAGTAGTGATGGAAGAAGATTCAAAATATCATGTATATGTTGGTATTAGTGGAAAAAAAGAAATTATTACAAGACTTAAAACGATTTATAAACAAAAGGGTTATCAACTTTATGAAAAAGAAATAGAAGTAGATAATGATGAATTTTTAGAAAATATTAAACAGTATGATATGTTAGCAAAAACAGCAAATAATGATCATGATTTATTAACAATAGAAGAAGTTGTACTAGCTAATTACGAAGAAGTAACAAAAAACTAAATTTATTGCGAATAATAGGATAGAGGAGGATATCCTATGAGTTTAAAGGTAAAAGAAATGTTAGAAAGTGAAAGACCAAGAGAAAGATTACTTGATTGTGGTGTTGAAAATTTAAGTAATGAAGAATTATTATCGATTCTATTAAAGTCAGGAACAAAAGATAAAAATGTAAAAGAACTTTCGATTGAGGTATTAACAAAAGTTGGGAATATTTCGAATTTAAAAGAAGTAAAAGTAGAATCTTTGAAAGAAATAAAAGGTATTGGTCAAGTAAAAGCTATTGAATTAGTGGCAACAATAGAACTTGGTAGAAGGATTTTTTTAAAAAATAAAAAGAATAATAAGAAGAAATTAGTAAATGCTAAAGATATATGGTTAGAAACTAGATATCTATTTTTTGATAAGAAACAAGAATACTTTTATGCCTTATATTTTAATAATAAACAAGAGTTAATTGATAAAAAAATGTTATTTAAGGGTACGATTAATAAAAGCGTAGTTCATCCAAGAGAAGTTTTTAAAGAAGCTTATTTATTAAGTGCTTCTTCTATCATTTGTATGCACAATCATCCATCAGGAGATGTGTGTCCAAGTAGTGAAGACTTGTTTTTTACCAAAACACTTTATGAAATAGGAAAGATTCAAAATATTAAAGTGTTAGATCATATTATTGTTTCAAATGATACCTATTATAGTTTTTTTGAAAATGGAAATATTTTTTGATTTTGGGAATTGTAAGTAGGTATTTTTTATATTATAATATTAAGAGTTAAGAGGTGGATAGAATGTATAAGAAGAAGAAGGAAAGAAAAAAGAAAATCATTATTTTTATTAGTTGTATTGCTATTTTTTTACTTTTGTCTTTATCCGTTACGTTAAGTAGAAATTATACATTTGTGGAATCCTTCTTTAAAGATATTGCTACCGTTTGTAATAAAGTATTTATGTATCCATTTACCACACTAACAAAAGAAAAAGAAGAAGACTTATCGAAAAGTTATGTGATTCAAAAAAACGTGAATGGTGCCTTAGAAAAAGAAATTGAAGAGTTAAAGAAAGAATTAGATTTAAATAAAACCTTAACGGAATATGATACGGTAACGGCAACAGTTTTATCTCGTAATAAAAGTTATTGGTTTAATACCTTAACAATTGATAAGGGAAAAAAAGAGGGAATTAAGAAGAATATGGCTGTCGTAACGAAAAATGGATTTGTTGGAAAGATTACCAAAGTTAGTTATTATTCTAGTGAAGTAAAATTAATTACGGCAGATGATGTCAATTACAAAGTATCTGTTGGAATTTCAACTGATAGTGGAGATACTTATGCTATTATGAATGGTTATGATAAAAAAAGTAAGTTATTAACGGTTACAGGTGTTGATAAAATGAGTGCTGTAAAAGTAGGAGATGTGATAACAACTAGTGGCTTAGGAGGAAGAGAACCTCGTGGAATTCATATAGGAACGGTAGCGAAAATTACCAATGATAAATATAATTTAAGTAAAAATATTTATTTAGAAACAGGTCAAGATTTTAGTAATATTCATTATTTAACTGTATTAAGGGAGAAGTCAAAATGATTGGTTATATCATCGTAGGAATATCTTTAATGATAGATGGGATTTTAACGAACTTTTTACCATATAATGTCTCTAGTCTTTCTTTGTTTACCCCTTTAACTACATTAGTTTCTTTGATTATTGTTTATCCATTATATTACCATAGAAATAGAGATTATTATATGATGGCTTTTATATTAGGGATTATTTATGATTTATTTTATACGAATTTACTTTTTCTAAATGGATTTTTATTTTTGCTAATTGCCTTACTTTATGTAAAATTATATAGAGAAATAGGGGATGGCATTATTCGTATTTTAATAAATATTGTTTTATGTATTGTTATTTATGAGTTATTAACCGCAGGTATTATTTTAGTATTTAATTTAGTTCCTATTACATTTTCTAAAGTACTATATAAAATAGACCATAGTCTTTTGTTCAATCTTATTTATGGAGAAATACTTTATCTTATTTTAAAATTAGTTCCAAAGAAATATTACAAAGCACCTATTAATTAGGAATATTTCTTTTTTTTATTCATATTATTTACTAGGGAGAAATAATTATGGATATTGAAAGTTATAGAAGAAATAGTAATAAAAAAGTAAAGAAGAAGTTAACATTAAAGAAAAGCATCAAGAGATTTATTAATAAATGTTTGGTAGTGATTATTTTATTTTTAGGTTGTCTAATTTTATTAAAAAGTAATACCTCATTTAAAAATAAATTAATTAAGTATGTCTATGAAGATAGTATACATTTTACCAAATTAAAAGCTTTCTATGAAAAGTATTTTGGAAAAATTCTATCGGTTGATAAAGTGCTTCCATCAGAACAAAAAGTATTTAATGAAAACATTGCCTATCAAAAAGCAAATGTCTATAAAGATGGTGTAGAGTTAAAGGTTAGTAATCAATATATGGTGCCAACGATTGAAAGTGGGATTGTTGTCTTTATTGGTGAAAAAGAAGGATATGGGAATACGGTTATTATAGAACAAGTAAATGGGATAGATGTATGGTATTCGAATATCAAAATAAGTGATATTAAGATGTATGATTATATTGAAAAGGGGAGTTTGTTAGGAGAGAGTCTGGATAATAAACTTTATATGGTATTTCAAAAAGAAGGGAAGTATTTAGATTATAAAGAATATATTTAATTATGTATATATTAGTCCACTCTTTCTTTTTTTTGCACTTTTAGGATTATCTATTGGTGCTTTTATGCCTATCATTATTTTATTTTTACTAATATTCGTACATGAATTGGGACACTTTATAACAGCTATGATATTTCAAATAGAAGTAGATAAAATCTATATTTATCCTTTTGGTGGTATCTCTAAGTTTCATTTATCTTTAAATGAGAGTTTACGAAAAGAGTTTATTATTTTAATAATGGGGCCACTTGTGCAGTGTGTTTTTTCCTTCTTTTTATTAAAGTTTGATTTCTTTAATAGTTATCAAAAGTTAATTATGGTGTATAATTATACTATCTTAACCTTTAATTTATTACCAATTTATCCACTAGATGGTGGAAAATTATTAAATATTTTACTTTCTTTTCAGGTGTCTTTTCAGAAAAGTTTAAATGTGACTTTTTTTATCTCTTATCTGACTATCTTTTTCTTAGCTATTTATTTTTTAATTCATTATTTTTCTATTAATGTTGTCATTATGATTAGTTTTTTATGGTATAAATTAAAAAAAGAGGAAAGTAATAAGAACTATCTTTTTGATAAGTTCTTACTAGAAAGGTATTTGAATCATTATCAGTTTAAAAAAAGGAAAAAAGTAGAGGATATTAATGACTTTATGAGAGGAAAAAATCATTTAGTGAAAAGAGGAACAAGGTATTACACAGAAAAGGAGATTTTATATAGAAAATTTCATCAGAAGTATTGACTTTTAAAAAAAGACTATGCTATAATTCAATTGCTGACTGGTTGAATAACTAGCAATTAGTTGGGGCATTAGCTCAGCTGGGAGAGCGTCACGTTTGCACCGTGAAGGTCAGCGGTTCGATCCCGCTATGCTCCACCATTATGAATTTATCCGTTGAATATCAACGGTTTTCTTATACATAAGTATATGCCGATATAGTATAGTGGTAGAACAGATCCTTGGTAAGGATCAGAGGCAAGTTCAATTCTTGCTATCGGCACCATTGGGAAATCTGTTCGAGCTATTCGAACTTTTAGATATAGCAAATTGGTAACTGGCCATGCCCACGTACTTTCAGTGCGTAAATTCTTT
>CAJUIY010000010.1 GCA_910586865.1 uncultured Bacilli bacterium | reverse complement strand
TCAGTAATAACATACAAAATCTCTCTTGTAAACTGACTATATATATCATACAAGGGATACCATGAATGATAATATCGTAGCGATTTCAACATCATTAGGAGTAGGTGCTATTTCTATTATAAGACTTAGTGGAAAAGAGGTTATTTCTATCGTAAATCATATTTTCCTAGGAAAAGATTTAGAAAATGTTAACTCTCATACGATTCATTATGGACATATTGTTAAGAACAATGAAATCATAGATGAAGTCTTAGTATCTGTCATGAAAGCACCTAGAACTTATACGATGGAAGATGTCGTAGAAATTAATTGTCATGGGGGTATTGCTACTACGAACAAAATTTTAGAAATTCTATTAGAAGATGAGATACGTTTAGCAGAACCTGGAGAATTTACGAAAAGAGCCTTTTTAAATGGAAGAATTGACTTAACAAAATCAGAAGCTGTAATGGATTTATTAGAAAGTAAAACAGAAAGTGCTAGGAAATTGGCAATGAACCAACTACAAGGAAAAATCTATGATATGGTAGAGAATTTTCGAAAGGAATTGAAAGATTTAATATCACAAATAGAGGTGAATATCGATTATCCAGAGTATTATGATATTGAAGTTACTACCATAGAAAAGGTAACAGAAAAAGTAGGAAAAATGATAGAAAAATTAAAGAAAGTGATAGAAGAATCCAAGAATAGTCAAATCATAAAAAATGGTATTAATACTCTTATTATTGGAAGACCAAATGTAGGAAAAAGTAGTATTTTAAATAAATTATTAGACGAAGAAAAAGCAATTGTTACCGATATTGCAGGAACCACAAGAGACATTGTAGAAGGTCAGATTACATTAAATAATATTGCTTTAAATATTATTGATACTGCAGGGATTCGTTCTACGCAAGATAAAATAGAACAAATAGGAGTAGAGAAAAGCTTGTCTTTCATTGAAAAAGCAGATTTAGTAATTGTTGTCTTAAATGGAAATGAAGGTATTACGAAAGAAGATAAAGAAATTTTATCAAAAGTTAAGGATAAGACAACCATAGTAGCAATAAATAAAAATGATTTAGAACAAAAAATTGAAAAAAAAGAGTTAGAAGAGTACCAAGTAGTTAGTACAAATACCAATACGATAGAAGGTATTGATTCTTTAAAAGAAGAAATTATCAATCTTTTTCATTTAGGTAAAATAGAAGAACAAGACGAAACTTATTTAACCAATGTTAGGCAAATAGGTAAGGCAAAAGAAGCATTAGAAAAGTTAAAAGATGCTGAATTAGCAATCAGAGATAATTTACCATTAGATATGATAGAAATTGATATAAAATCTTGTTTTGACTTATTGGGAGAAATCACAGGAAAGACTTATAGTGATGAAATTATAGATCATTTATTTGAAAATTTTTGTGTAGGAAAGTAGGAGAGAATATGAAAAATAAAATAATAGAAAGATTCACACAATTAAACAACGAATGTAAAAAATATCCTAGAGTACCATTAGGTTTCCATATAGGAAGAGGTAGTGTCCCATTTCATGAGAAAGATATGATTGATAATTTTGCAGAAGATGGATTTGTAGAAGTATTTTGTTTATCACCAGAAGAAAAGACTAGAGTAGAAGATGCTAGACAAAAAGTAAGACAGAAAGTAAAATAACAAAGAATAATAGAAGTTTTATTATGGAAAGGGAAAAAATGAAAATAGCAGTAATTGGACGAATAGAAAGTAAGAAAAATAAGAAACCATTTGATAAAAATTATTATTTAAGTAGTTATTTTCAAAAAATATTGGAAAAATTAAATATTTTATGGATACCAATTGTATCAGAACAATTTTCAGAAGAAATATGTGAAATGTGTGATGGATTGATAGTAACAGGAAGTTGTAATGATGTTCATCCGAAATATTATCAAGAAGAAGTGCTAGAAGGAAAAAAATATCAATATGATGAGTTTCCAATGGTAAAAAAAGCAATTGAATTATTTGAAAAAAATAAGAAACCGATACTAGGAATTTGTGCAGGAATCCAAGAAATAAATGTTGTATTTGGTGGGACATTAAATCAATCCATTCCAAGTCATCAATTAAAAGATGGAAGTAAACATCAAATTGAAATCGAAGAAAATTCGATTCTTTATCCTGTTTATCACAAAAAAAATATGAAAGTAAATTCTTTTCATAGCCAATCAATCAAAAAGGTAGCTCTTGGTTTTAAAGTAATAGCCGTTAGTAGTGATGGTGTGATTGAGGCAATTGAAAAAGAAAAGATACTAGGAGTACAATGGCACCCAGAAGTAGTAAATGATCAGAAACTATTTGATAAGTTTATTGATATTTGTAAAGAAAGTAGTGATAAAAATGAAGTATGAAGTAATTGTAGTAGGTGGTGGTCATGCAGGGTGTGAAGCAGCACTTGCTACCGCAAGAAAAGGACATTCTACCTTATTAATAACAGGTAATATAAATAATATAGCGGATATGCCTTGTAATCCATCTATCGGAGGTCCTGCGAAAGGTGTTGTCGTTCGTGAAATTGACGCTTTAGGTGGCGAAATGGGTAAAAATGCAGATAAGGCAGCTATCCAAGTAAAAATGTTAAATACAAAGAAAGGACCCGCTGTATGGGCATTACGTGCACAAGAAGATAAAAATGTTTATCCAAAAGAAATGTTAAAGACATTAAGAAATCAAGAAAATTTAGAGATTAAAGAATCTTTAGTGGAACACTTAATAGTAGATAATAATAAGATACAAGGAATTATTCTAGAGGATAATCAAACTATCCAGTCTGATATTGTTATCTTAACAACAGGCACTTATTTAAAGGGTCGTATTTTAGTAGGATCTAAGAAAACTCCAGGAGGGCCTCATGGAGAAAGAGAATCGAAGTTCTTATCAGATGATTTAGCAAAGTTAGGTTTTCATATCTTACGTTTAAAAACGGGAACACCTCCAAGAATTGATAAAAATAGCATTGATTATGAAAAAACAAGTTTAGAATCAGGTGATAATAGGGAATTAACTTTTTCTTTTGAAAATAAGATTTATTATGATTATCAAAATCAAACACCTTGTCATTTAACTTATACGAATGATAAAACCCATCGTATTATAAAGGAACATTTAAAAGAATCCAGTATGTATGGTGGTTATGTAGAAGGGGTAGGACCTAGATATTGCCCATCAATAGAAGATAAGGTAGTACGATTCAGTGATAAAGAAAGACATCAATTATTTTTAGAACCAGAAAGTAATATAGAAGAAGATATTAATTATGGGAATACTATTTATATCCAAGGTTTTTCTACTAGTATGCCAAAAGAAGTACAAGAAGAAATGGTGCATAGTTTAAAAGGATTAGAAAATGCCAAAATATTAAAATATGCTTACGCTATTGAGTATGATGCTATTGACTCTAAACAATTAAAACAAAGTCTAGAGACAAAGTTAGTAGAAGGATTATTTACTGCAGGACAAATCAATGGTACTAGTGGTTATGAAGAGGCAGCAGGACAAGGTTTAATCGCAGGAATTAATGCTACTCTTAAGTTAGAAGGAAAAGAACCACTAATTTTAAAAAGAAATGAATCTTATATAGGAGTATTAATTGATGATTTAGTAACAAAAGGAGTAAAAGACCCATATAGACTTTTAACTTCTCGCGCTGAATATCGCCTTTTATTACGTCATGATAATGCAGATAGGAGACTTAGGGATTATGGATACCAAGTGGGATTAATTGATGAAAATACTTATTCAAAATTCTTACATAAAAAAGAAGAAATAGAAGAAGTATTTACTATTTTAAAAACAACAAAAATTACTCCTAAAAAAGAAATCAATGAGTATTTGGAAAAAATCAATACCAGTCCTTTAAAAGATAGTATTTTTCTATATGATTTATTGAAAAGACCAGAAATAACAATAGACCATTTAAAAGAATTTTTAGAATTAGATTATGATTTTTCAGTGTTAGAACAAGTATCCATTAATACAAAGTATGAAGGATATATCAAAAAGGCAAATAAGGAAGCAGAAAAAATGTTGGACTTAGAGAATAAATTAATACCAAATGATATAGATTATGAAAAAATTCCTAATATTGCGAGTGAAGCTAAACAGAAATTAAGTGAAATTAGGCCTTCCTCTATTGGTCAAGCCTTAAGAATTAGTGGTGTCAATCCTGCTGATATCTCAATATTAATGGTGTATTTAAAAAGAGGAAAGAGTCATGAATAAGGAAGAATTTTATCAGGAAGTAGAAAAGTTAGGAATACAGTTAAATAGCAAACAAAAAGAACAACTAGAAAAGTTTTATGAAATAGTTATCGAAGAAAATACTAAAATAAATTTAACAAGAATTACAGAAAAAGAAGAATTTTATTTAAAACATTTTTATGATAGTTTGACCATTGTAAAAGAAGTAGATTTAAATCACATAGAAAGTTTATGTGATGTAGGAACGGGAGCAGGTTTCCCAGGTATTGTTTTGAAAATAGTATACCCAAATTTAAAAATTACTTTAGTGGATTCCTTATTAAAAAGAGTAAAGTATCTAAATGATACCATAAAGAAATTAGAATTAAATAATATAGAAGCAGTTCATACCAGGAGCGAAGACTATAAGGGGCAATTTGATGTGGTAACTTCTCGTGCCGTTGCTTCTTTAGAAAAATTAATTCCCTGGTGTATGCATTTGGTAAATAATGAGGGAAAACTGATTGCTATGAAAGCAAATATTGATAGTGAATTAGAGTATATAGATAAAATATTAAAGAAGTATCATGTAAAGATTGATAAGATAAATAAGTTCTTATTACCAAAAGAAAATAGTAATCGAAGTTTAGTAATAATAAAGAAAGATAATCAATCATAGACTTCTTTCTTCTTTTATGATATAAATCAAGTTATAAATTAGATTTCATTCCTTTTTTTAGGCACTTGAAAAAAATCTCAAAGATGGTATAATGTAGATTAGAAGAATAGACATAAAAGAAAGAATAAAAAGTGAGGTAGATAATATGCAACGTGAAGAGGAAGTAGTATATTTATATTTGGATGATATTATTCCAAATCGGTTTCAACCAAGAGAGGTATTTGATGAAAAACCATTGAAAGAATTAGCAGTTTCTATAAAAGAACATGGTGTTATACAACCTATTATTGTTAGAAAAGTAGAGGATAAATATGAAATTATTGCAGGAGAAAGAAGATATAAGGCTTCTGCTTTAGCTGGATTGACAAAAATTCCTGCGATAGTTAGAGATTTAGATGATAAAGAAACCTCAAAAGTTGCACTATTAGAAAATCTACAACGTAGAAATTTAAACCCTGTAGAAGAGGCAAAAACATATCAAAAAATTCTAGAATTAGATCAAATGACACAAGATGAACTTGCGAAAACAATGGGAAAAAGTCAATCTGCTGTTGCCAATAAATTACGTTTATTAGCACTACCAGATGAAATACAAGAAGCACTATTAAAAGAAAAAATATCAGAACGCCACGCAAGAAGTTTATTAAATTTAGAAGGTGCAGAAAAGCAAAAAGAGATGCTAAAAAAAATCATTGAAAATAAAATGACAGTAAGACAAGTAGAAGATGAAATAAAAGGAAAAATAGCAAGTAATGATTCTACAAATGAGAAGAAAGAACAAGGGGAGGTACTAGAGATAAATATGAATAATGATATTCCTTCTGAACTAAGTTTTATACCAGATAATCCTTTAATGCCAAACTTAAATGGTGAAGTAAATGATACAAGTACTCCAATCTTAACTTCTATTCCCACTAATATAACAAATCCAAATCAATTAAATATAACTTCAAAAGAAGAAGAAAAACCAAATAAATTCATTAATTTTGGGGACATCAAAAAAGAAACTCCAGATGAAGTAGATAACAGTGAAAGGGAAAGTAGAGGACTATTTTTCCAAAATACACAGCCTTTAAATTTAGAGGCAATGAAAGAAAATGCAACCGATATTAATAGTCCAATAGCGAATGTTAATTCATCAGGGCCTAATTTAGATAGTCTACTAAATATCGCAGATCCAATTCCTACCGATGACACGTCAAGTGATGGTGGTGATGATTTTCAATTCTTTTCTCCTGCGAAAGAGGCTTTAAAAGAGAGTGAAAAAGAAGAACAGGATGATAATGAAGACTATTTCCAAGAACCTGATTTAATACCAATTGATTTACCAAATGAAGTAGAAATTGAAAACGTAGAAAATGTAAATCTGAATAGTGACACTCAAGATGGGGCGGCTATTATCATGAATAGTAAAAGCGATATTAATCAAGCTATCGATAAAATAAGAGCTTGTATCAAGGAAGTGGAATCACTTGGCTTAAAAGTAGATTATGATGAAATGAGTTTAGATAAATCTTATCAAGTGATTATCAAAATCGAGAAATAAAAATTCAAAGGTAGACAAAAATCTACTTTTTTTCATAAAAGCATTTTAAAACACTCCAATCTTTGATACAATATAATAAGGAAAAGAAGAAAGGTGATAAAATGGGAAAGATAATTTCTTTAGTGAATCAAAAAGGTGGAGTTGGTAAGACAACAACAAGTATTAATCTTTCTGCATCACTAGCAGTATTAAATAAAAAAGTATTATTGATTGATTTAGATCCACAGGGAAATACAACTACGGGTGTAGGTATTAATAAAGGGGATATTGAAAAAAGTATTTATGATGTCTTAATCGAAAATTGTAAAATAGAAGAAGCTATGATTAAGACGAAGTATAAAAATTTATATGTTCTACCTGCTACTATTAATTTAGCAGGTTTAGATATTGAGTTAATTGAAAAAAGTAAAAGTGAGCCAGGATTTTCAAAGGGAGAGCAATTAAAACATTATCTAGAACCAGTAAAAGATCGATTTGATTATGTTATTATTGATTGTCCTCCATCTTTAGGTATTATTACAACGAATGCTTTAACAGCTTCCAATTCCGTTATTATTCCTGTTCAATGTGAATTTTTTGCATTAGAGGGAATTATGCAATTATTAAATACCATTATGTTAGCCCAAAAGTCTTTAAATCCAGAATTAGATATTGAAGGAGTTCTATTAACAATGTTAGATTCTAGAACGAATTTAGGATTTGAAGTAGTGGAAGATATTCGGAAATTCTTTAAAGAGAGAGTATATAATACCATTATTCCAAGATTAATCAGATTGACAGAAGCTCCATCTCATGGAGAACCAATCATTGCATATGATCCGAAAAGTAGGGGTTCGGAAGCTTATATTAATTTAGCAAAGGAAGTGATTGAGAGAAATGGACAACAACAGCAACAACAATAATATAAAAAGAAGGGCATTAGGTAGAGGATTAGAAGAATTATTTAATAATGAACCAATGGATTATAATAAAATTGAGGAAAAAATTATCACAGAAACACCAAAAGAGGAAATTGTAAAAATTCCAATTAGTGAGTTAAGATCGAATCCATATCAACCAAGAAAGATCTTTGATACTAAAAAATTAGAAGAACTAGCGACTTCTATCAAAGAACATGGCGTATTTCAACCAATTATAGCGAAAAAAAGTATCAAAGGATATGAAATTATTGCAGGCGAAAGACGTGTAAAAGCTTCTACCATTGCAGGACTTTCAGAAATACCCGCTATTATTAAAGACTTTAGTGATAATGATATGATGGAAATTGCTCTCTTAGAAAATTTACAAAGAGAGAATCTTAGTGCCATTGAAGAGGCAAATGCTTATCAAAATCTACTAAATACTTTGAATATAACACAAGAACAGTTATCTGAAAAAATAGGAAAAAGTAGAAGTCATATCACTAATATGATAGGATTACTTTCTCTACCAACATTAACCCAAGATTTGATAAATAAAAAAGAAATTTCCATGGGACATGCTAGAGTCTTATCAAAATTAAAAGATGAAAATCAAATTAATGAATTAACGGATATGATAATTCATGATGGATTAAGTGTTAGGGGACTAGAAGAACTAACTTCTGATAATGATGAATATAAAAGGAAGAATAAAGTAGTAAGAACGCATAAAGAAGTGCCAAATGAATATTCTTATTTAGAAGAGTCTCTTAGTGAGAAGTTAGGAACTAAAGTAAAATTAAAATCCAATAAGATTGAAATAAACTTTACAAATGCTAATGATTTAAATCGATTATTAGAAATAATGAATTTAGATAAGTAAAGTGGTTAAGGAAGTGTTGTAATGAGTTTTAATCAAGATTACACGTTGCAAATAACAAAGATAGTAACTCCTATTATTTATATATTAATTGGAGTTTTAGTTTATGAAGTAATTCGTGTACTAATCAAAAGAGCAGTAAAAAAGAGTAATTTAAAGAAAAATCATCACAAAAAAAGAATGAATACAATATCCAGTTTATTAATTAATATTAGTAAATATGTTATTATCATTATTGTCTTTATCCTAATCCTTTCTAATTTTGGAATTAATGTTTCTTCTATTGTTGCTGGTTTAGGAATTACTGCAGCACTTGTAGGATTGGCTTTCCAAGATTTAGCAAAAGACTTTATTGCGGGACTTTCTATTATTATAGAGGATCAATATGAAATAGGTGATACAGTAGAAATTAATGGATTTAAAGGAGAAGTGGTTGCTTTAGGATTGAGAAGTACCAGAATAAAAAATTTTACTGGGAAAACTCTAATTATCGCAAATCATACCATTACACAAGTAATAAACTATAATTTATATAATAATTTAGCCATTGTTGATATTTCAGTTGATTATGATGAAAACTTAGATAAAGTAGAGAAAGTGTTAAATCAATTATCTGAAAAATTAAAAGGAAAGATTCCAAAGACAATAGGAGAAATTAATGTTTTAGGAATTAATAGTTTAGATAGTTCATCTGTCATATATAGAGTATCATTAGAAACGAAACCAAATGAATATAATAATGTACAGAGAATATTAAGAAAAGAAATAAAACAAGCTTTTGATAAAGAAAAGATAAAGATACCTTTTGATCAAATTGAGGTGCATCATGGAAAATAAAGAATATCATATTGGGTCTCATGTAGTAATGAAAAAGTCCCATCCATGTGGAAGTAATGAATGGGAAATTGTAAGAGTGGGAGCAGATATTAAGATAAAATGTGTAAAATGTAATCGCTGTATCTTTATACCAAGAATTGAATTTAATAAAAAATTAAAGAAAGTGATTTCATAGGAAGGATAGTATATGAAAGGAAAGAAAAAGTTAAGACTTAAGAAATTTTATTTTCATCCTATTACTATATTTTTAATATTAAGTTTAATAGTAGTAATTCTTAGTGGGGTTTTGTCTAAATTAGAAATGCAAGCAACTTATAATACCATTAACAGAACGACGAAAGATTTAGAAACAACAATTGTTTCTGTTGAAAATATGCTAAGTTTTGATGGGATGAAATTTATTATTAGTAATGCCACTACGAATTTTATTAGTTTTGCTCCATTAGCATCTTTATTAGTAGCACTAATAGGGCTATGTATAGCAGAAGCTACAGGATTTATAGAAGTATTTTCGAAAAGATATATTAGAAAAATCTCTCAAACACAATTAACTTTTATAATTTTATTTGTTGCTACTGTTTCTTCGCTTATTAATGAGATTGGTTATGCTATTCTAATTCCATTAATTGCGATGGTTTATGAAACGAATGGTAAAAATCCTTTAACAGGAATTGTAACTGCATTTTGTGGGGTAGCTTTTGGTTATGGTGTTTCAATCTTCGTAGGCTCTATGGAAGTATCTCTTATGGATTATACTAAGAATGCGGCATCCTTAATTGATAAAACAATGCACATTAGCCTTACTAGTAACCTAATATTTATTATAGTAGCTTCTATTATATTATCTATAGTAGGAACGATTATTATTGAAAAAATAATAAGTCCTAAATTGGGAAAATATAAAGTTCCAAGTGGAATTTCAAAAACCGAAGAACTTAGAATTATTGATTTAGAGGAAGAGGAACAGCATAAAATAGAAAGAGAAAAAAAGGAAAAAAGAGGCTTACGCTTTGCTCTCATTGCAGGTATTATCGGTATTGTTATCTTTATCTATATGGTAATTCCAAATTTACCTAATTCAGGAATGCTTTTGGATATGAAAGAAAAGACCTATCTAAATCAAGTATTTGGTGATAATTCTTATTTCCAAGATGGTTTTTCTTATATGATTTCATTACTATTCCTATTTATGGGATTATTCTATGGTATTGGTGCTAAAACCATAAATAATGATAAAGAATTATTTGATAAAGCTGGAGAATATATGAAAAAGGCAGGTAGTATCATTATTTTAATCTTTGTGGTATCACAGTTTATTGCAATATTTAAAAGAACAAATATCGGAACTATTATGGTAGCATGGTTAGCTAACTTAATAGAGTACTTGAACTTTAGCGGTATTCCATTAATTATACTTACACTAATATTAATATCAATCGGAAATCTTTTTGTCACAACACCAGGTGCAAAGTGGTTGATTTTTTCTCCCGTCGTTGTACCTATGTTTATGCAGTCTAATATTTCTCCACAATTTGCTCAAATTGTGATGAGAGCAGGAGATTCTATGACCAATGGTATTACACCATTACTAGCATGCTTTGTTATTTATTTAGGATATTTAAATATTTATAATTTTGATAAATCCACTCCCGTTACGATTTCACGTTCTATTAAAATAGTAACTCCCTATTTTGCTATTATTTCACTGACATGGATATTAATCATTATCGGATGGTATATTTTAGGACTACCAATAGGACCAGGAGTATATCCAACCATCTAACACCTTAGTAGGTGTTTTTTGGTAGATTAAAAAAAGAAAAATAATGGAAAATATGATATAATAAAATTGTTATAGAGAAAAGAGGATAAATATTATGAATAAAATTTGTATCATAGGGAATGGAGTTCATGCTACAAAAAATATTATTCCATCGTTAAAAGAATTGAGTGTTTCTATTGACGCAATTTCTAGTGAATACTTAAAGGATAATGAGAAATTTGATGGTATTCAAAGTTATTCTGACTATAAAGAAATGTTAGAGAAAGAACATCCTAATATGGTATTGATATGTAAAACAGCAGAAAATCAATATAGAATTGCTAAAGATTGTTTGAATTTTGGTATAGAAAAATTATTTGTAGAAAAGCCAATGGGAATGAATCCTATGGATGCAAAAGAGTTAGAAGAACTTGCTAATTCTAAAAATTGTCAAGTTATGGTCGGATTTATGAAAAAGTTTAGTCCATGCTATATAAAAATGAAAGAGATAATGAATTATTCTAAATTTGGTAAAGTAAAACAATTTAATGCAGAATTTTATATTACTTCTGGTAGAGTTGGTTGGGATAATGAAATTTATCTTAAAAAAGGTGGAATCCATTTTGTTAATTTACTACTATGGTTATTTGGAGAAGTAGAAGAAGTAAAATCATTCTCTAGTTCTGTAGATAATAATGTTAGTTTAACTTCTATTATTAAATTTAAAAATGGAATCGTTGGAAATGTTAACTTTGTAGGATTAACTTCTTGGAAAGGAAAAAGAGAACAAATTACAATAACAGGTGAAAATGGATATATTTATAATGATGGTGTAAGAGAAGTACATTATCATTTCGATCAAAATATTACAAGAAGTAATCGATGGCAAACATTAGATGAAGAAGAAATTACTATAAAGCCTTATTTAACAAGTGCATCAGGTGGAGTTCAAGATTTATATTTACATGGATATATTGGAGAAATGAAGAGCTTTATGGAAGATAGTACTTTTGATAAAGATAATGTTGCTACTATGGAATTAATTGATTTAATACTAGATTCTTTAAATGATTTATAAAATAAAAGCCATACTTTACAAATTATTATTAAAAGTTTATAATAGGAAACTATGAAAGAAAGGGGCGAGAATATGAGTACAAATAATGATTTATATAAAAGAGAATTCGCATCTTTTTCAGGGAAATGCCCATATGCTTGTTTACATTGTTATACTTTCACTCCAAATTATCAGACAATGGGTGAAGATAATATTTCTAAAATAGTTAATCGTTTAGATGGAAAAAATCTAGATGTTATTTATATTTCAGGACATAAAGAAAACTTTCTTAATCCAGCTCAGGGATTAGAACTTAGTGAAAAACTATTTGAAGCATATCATTGTGATATTTTAATGACTACTAGAAATGTTTTTAATAAGGAAGAGGTAAGTCGATTATCAAAACTTAATTCTAAAATGAAAAATGAAGGTAAAGATTTATTCTTCTGTGTTTCGATTCCAGCATTAGAATCTTATAAAAAGTTAGAAAGTAATCCAATGATTCCAACACCACAACAAAGAATGGAATTTTTATCAGAAGTCTATGCGAATGGGATAGACACATTTCTAACTGTTAAACCATTGTGTCCTAATGAATTTATTCCAATTGATGAAGCATTAGAAATTATAGATAGATGTAAAAATTATTCCACAGTTGTATTATCAAGTGGAATTGTAGTTGATAATCACATTAAAAAAAGATTAAAAGGTTTTCCAAGAGATTATAAGTCTGAAAAAGCACCTTTAATGGAATGTTTGGAAAATAATATACAAGTTCAATATGTTGATGTATCAGAAGAATTAATAAAAATAGAAAATTTATGTAATAAATATAGTCTTCCTTTTTTTCAACATAGTATGCCAGCAATTCAATATGTAAAAATGAAAAAATAAAGGTGATATAAATGATAATATATCAAGATAGTAATATAATGGTAAGAACAATTGAAAAGATGGATTGTCAGAATTATCTACAATTATTCGATGAAGAAGATTTTGGCTGTATTGGGATAAATAAAGATTAAAAACCTTCTTTATATGAAACCAAGAGATTCTTAGAATCTGTTATTGATAATGAAATCATAGATGAAGAGGTTATCATTTTAGAATTTAAGAGAGAATTCATAGGTTATGTAACAGTATCTAGACCACATAGAAATCAATATCATATTGGATCAATTGCGATAAAAAAAGAAAGAAGAAGGCAAGGACATGGGACTTTATTGTTGGATATTGTAAAAGAATTAGCACGAAGAGATTATTGCTATGTAGAATTAGAATGCATAAATGAATCTTTTCGATATTTTCAAAATCATGGATTTAAAAGTAGTTGTAGATGTAAATTAACCTATACACCAAAAGAACCATTCCAAAAACTGAGTATGGATAATAAATTAATAAAACCAGTATTTGTGGATTATTCTATCATAAAAGAAGAACGCAAAAAAAAGGCAGAACAAGAAATTAGAAAAGATTGTGAGAGCTTTCAAAAATTTTTAAAGTCTCCACTATATAGTTATTTAAATAATTTATAAAAGAAAAGAGGTCATAATATGAGTTTAACTGCAGGAATTGTAGGGCTTCCAAATGTAGGAAAGTCAACTTTATTTAATGCGATAACAAATCAAAAAATATTAGCAGAAAATTATCCATTTGCAACGATTGAACCCAATGTCGGTATTGTTAATGTACCAGATTCTAGAATGGATAAATTAAAGGAAATGTATGAACCAAATCGTTTTATTCCAACTGCTTATGAATTTACTGATATTGCAGGTCTAGTTAAAGGGGCAAGTAAAGGAGAAGGTTTAGGTAATAAATTTTTATCCCATATTAGAGAAGTAGATGCTATTGTGGAAGTAGTGAGATGTTTTGATAATTCTAAAATTATTCATGTAGATGGAACCATTGATCCAATTAGAGATATTGAAACCATTAACCTAGAATTAGCGATATCCGATTTAGATATTATTAATAATCGGTTAGAGAAAATAAAGAAAAAAGCTAGAACGACAAAAGATAAAGACACTTTATTAGAAGTAGAAGCATTAGAAAAGGCGAAGGCCACTTTAGAAAAAAATATTCCATTAAGACAAGTTGACTTTCAAGAGGATGAAAAAAAAGTGTTAAAGTCCTATAGTTTTCTAACCATAAAACCAATTATTTATTTAGCTAATATTAATGAGGATGAGTTAGAAAAAGAAGATAATGAGTATGTAAAATTAGTAAAAGATTATGCGAAAAAAGAAAATTCACAAGTAGTTAGTTTATGTGCTAAAGTAGAAGAAGATTTAAGTGAATTAGATAAGGAAGAAAAACAAGAAATGCTAGAAGCATTGGGGTTATCCACCTCAGGTCTTGATCAATTAATAACAGCTACTTATGACAAACTAGGTTTGGCAACTTATTTTACGGTAGGAAAAGATGAAGTAAGAGCTTGGACTTTTAAAAAAGGAATGAATGCCAAGGAGTGTGCAGGTATTATTCATACAGATTTTGAAAAAGGATTCATACGGGCAGAAGTAATGTCATATAGTGATTTGATAGAATATGGTTCAGAATTAAAAGTAAAGGAAGCTGGAAAAGCAAGATTAGAAGGAAAAGATTATCTAATGCAAGATGGAGATATTTGCCATTTTCGGTTTAATGTGTAGGCGAACTTATGAGTAATTATGATTCTATAAGAAAAGAATTATTAAAATATTTAAAACGATATGGTTTAAATTCAACGGATAAAAAAACAATAGAAATATATCAAGAATATTTAAAAAATTGTGCTTGGTTTCAGGAGTATGTAATAGGTAACTTAGATACCTTTAAGAAGGCAGCATGCGTAATGAGTGCAATTTTAAAATGTAAAATAGTAGAAGAAACAGAACAAAACGATGAAATAGCTTTCGATATCAGTCTTTCCTTAATAGAAAATTCTTCTTATTATCTTGGTGAAAAATATGATAAAGAAGTTTCAGTAGATTCTATTTCTATAAAAAATCTAAAAAATAATACTTATCTTTTTGAAATCTTCCATACCTATACATTAAATAGCATCCAATGGAATAGAGAAAGAAAAGAAAAAAATCCTTTGAAATATCAAAGTTTAGAAGAAATAAATATCATGTCAACAGCTGAAAACTTTGAATTATTATACCAAGTTGCTCTTTATACACAAAGTCCTATAAAGTATTATGATATGCATCATAGGTTGGAAGATGCCAGAAAAAAATTTAATATAAAAGTTAAGATGAAAAAGTAATTTACAAAGATACTATAATTTGATATAATACATACGAGTATTGAAAATACTCCTTACTCAAAAATGAGTCATTAGTCCAAAAGGAGGTGTAGAAGATGAACAAATATGAAATCATGTTTATCGTAAAATCAGATATGGAGGAATCTACTATTAACCAAACAGTAGATACTTTAAAGAAGGTTTTAACAGATAATGGTGCTAAAATGATAGAAGAAAAAAAATTAGGTCAAAAAGATTTAGCATATGAAATCAAAAAGTATAAAACAGGATATTATTTCTTATTTATAGTGGAAGCAGAAACAAAAGCTATAGATGAGTTTAATCGTATCGTTGGCATAAACGAAAGTGTTTTACGTCATTTAGTAGTAAAAGTAGAAGATTAATAAGAAAGAGGTATTTGTCATGAACAAAGTATTTTTAATCGGAAGATTAACAAGAGATCCAGAATTAAGGTATACTGGAAGTAATATTCCTGTGGCATCCTTTTCTTTAGCAGTAAATAGGAATTTTACCAATCAAGCTGGAGAAAGAGAAGCAGACTTTATTAATATAGTAGTTTGGAGAAAACAAGCAGAAAATGTAAAGAATTATCTATCACAAGGTAGTCAAGTGGCAATTGATGGAAGAATTCAAACTAGGTCATATGATGGAGAAGACGGAAAGAAACGATATGTAACAGAAGTAGTTGCAGATAATGTTGAATTTTTAGGAACGAAAGGTTCTAATACGAATTCTAATAATAATAGTAGTGGTTTTACGCCTAATCAAGAACCAACTCCATATGATTTTTCAAACGAAAAACAAGGAACGAATGTAGACAGTAATCCATTCGCAGATTTTGGATCTAGTATCGAAATAAGTGATGACGAATTACCATTCTAGTAAAGGAGGAAAAATAGTGGCAGAATTTTATCGTAAAAAAAGAAAAGTATGTATGATGTGTACTGGTAAAACAGTAAATTATAAAGATCCTGAAATATTAAGAAAGTATATTAATGAAAAAGGAAAAATTTTACCAAGACGTGTTACTGGTAACTGTGCACACCACCAAAGAATAATCGCTAGAGAGATTAAAAGAGCACGTGCAATTGCATTATTACCATTTACAAAATAAGGACTAATTACTAGTCTTTTTTATATAGGAAAAAGATGGCATAAGGCCATCTTTAATTTAATAGTTTATTTAGAAATTACAACTACAGCACGTGCACCAGAGTTAGTATAGGTAGTAACATGGCTACTAACCACAAGACCATAATTACGCACAACCCAAGCACGTGTAGTTGATCCATCAACCAGAGTTGACATAGTCCAATATCCATAGTTACGTGATTTGCCATCTGTTCCATAATTATCATTTTCTGTTCCTCCAGAGGATGTGGAGTAGAATAGATAATTATTCATCCAGTTTGGGCAGCTTTTATTTGAGGTTGTACAATTTAATGCTGCCGTTTCTTGAATGGTTATCATTCTTGCTTTTACATTATTCTTTTGTATTGTATAGTGGTTATAATTACATACATTATGTTCTTTACAACCACTAAATCCATTATCTGCTGTACCAAATTTTGTAGTACCCATGTTATAGTCTTGATTAATCACATTATCCCAGTAGTTTGTTGCCTCTTCTAATTTTTCTAAAGCGATTAGAGGTCCCCTTTTGTTATCATTATCAGAGTTCCAAATGGTATTATAGATTGTATTTTCTCTTTGTTGCATAGTTATTGTTTCTCCATCATCGTGTAGTACATGAAAATATTTTGTTTTCTGATTGTTAACCGCATATTTAATAATAGTTCCAGGCACTAAAGTTGTATTTTGATTAATAGAATAGATAACTTGGCAAGTTTATTCTTCCCCTGTTACACAATTTATTGGATCATACCTATAAGCTTCTTTGATGTTTTTTATTTGTGTAAGTAGTATTATATTTTTTCTGTTCTGCCACTGCTCTTATTTTTGCATAAAAGACATTTCCCATTACACTCATATCTGCTGTTTTATCCATCCATATTCTTAAAGTATAGTGATTTTTTGTTTTTCCATCTAAAGTATCTTCATCTAAAATACGATTTGGATTTTCTCCTATTGTATTTAACAAGTTTGTTGTGGTGTCTTCATTTTTAGTGATACTATATTTTATATACTTATCAGGAAGTCGAACCTTATTTTCCTCTAATGCTATATCATCTAAGTATATTTTATATTTTACGCTTTTAGTAGATTCATTCTCTAGAGTAAAAGTGTAGGCTTGGGTTTTTAATCCATTTGAATCCGAAGTGGGAATGGCATTCTTTAGTAAAATTCCATCACTAAGCATATCATCAAGTTTTACTTTTAAACTTCCAGATTTAATAATATATTAATCATTCCCCAATAGTTTAATTCTAAAAAATGAATAACTATATGCAATTAATAGGATAAGAATTAGTAAAAATATTGCTATTTTTCCATTTTTTATTAATATGTTATGTTGGGTTAAAATTTTTTTCATAAATAGACACCTCTATATTAGTATCAGTATATCATATAAATTTTTATTTTTAAATATAACGAAAAAATTATTTTAATCTTCGTAACAGTAGCTCTAGATTATAAAATATTTTAAAATTAGTAATAAAGAAATTAGTACACTGTCATTTTAGTTTCTATCAAATTTTTATCGACTTGTTGATATAATAATATAATTTAGACAAGCTTTTCTCTTTTTATTTTTTATCACAAATGATAATAAAAATTATTCTAGGTATTGATATTTAATAAAAGTATGTTAAAATAAAATAAATTTGGAGGGAAGTAAGATGAAATTAAATATAACCAATAGTATATTGACAATGAAGCCATTTAAATTAGTAGCATTATCAGCATTTTTAGCTGCTTCTACTAATCGTTGCAGTACAGAAACAGAACTAGCAACAGAAAATGTTGTAGATACGATTGATAGTAATAAAGAAGAAGACATTATTAGTGGGTTTACAAAGGAACTTGAAGTACCAGGAGAAGACTTTAAATTAAGAGTAAAATATGATTGTGTTGAGTTAGGAGAGAACAAAAAATGGACAATCACATCCGATAAAAAGATTATGCTAACGATTAATACAGTTGGATTACCTGAAGATACAAAAGTATGGGTTGATAATATTCATATGGATACATCAATAGTAGCAACTCAGAAAAAAATGGATGGTATTACACAAGATACGATGGATGACCGAACTCATAGTCCAATGATTATGGGATTTCCTATCTCAGATGAAGTAAAATTATATACAACGAATAGTATTGAAGGTCAAGATAAAGATTTTATTCAGGGAACTTTTTTTGGACTTTCAGGATATAGTAGTTCTGGAGCAATTGAACAAGAAAGATATGAAGAATCGGATTACTTAGAAAAGGGTGTTTATGCAAATAAAATTTCTTCTATCTTTGGTTTACTTGTGCAAGGTCCTAATGAGGTAGAACCACATGGAGTAGATGCTTGGGATGATATTAATATTAGAGTTTATAACACAGTAGCTATACAAGTAGATGGTGAGATTGAATATCGAAAATATGCCGATGATGGCTCTTATCAAGTAATAGAGGAGAATAAAGTAAAAACAAAAAGTAAAAAGAAATAATATGAAAGATTGATGACAACTTCAATCTTTTTTCGTGCCTGATAGTATCGACAAATAAATAAAATTATTATATAATTAAATTGGGGTTTTAGCTAGGAGGCTAATTATGGAGATAGTAAAAAAAAGAAATAAATTAAATCGGTATATAAAACATTCTAAAAAGATTTTTATTATGGCTCATAAAGACTTAGATTTAGATGCTTTAGGTAGTTCGATTGGAATGTATCAAATATTAAAAGGAAAAAAGAAAGATTGTTATTTAGTGATTGATGATCAAAAACACGAACTTGGTGTAGAAAAAATATTGAAAGAATTAGAAGGTTGTTTAACCATAATAAAAGGAGATGCGGTAGCTTCCCATTTACATAAAAATAGTAAAAAAAATATGCTTTTAATATTAGATACCAATAAAAAAGAATTAGTACAAAATGATAGTATATTAAAATTATTTGATAAAACAGTAATTATTGATCATCATAGTTTAGGAAAAACAACTATTAAGGATAGCTTTATCATTCAAGATGATAATACTTCTTCGACTTGCGAAATGATAACCAATTTAATCGAATTTTATGATGTTTCAGTAGATCCTTATTTTGCAACGGTCTTATTATCCGGTATCGTTTTGGATACGAATAACTTTATGCTCAAAACAACAGCAGAGACTTATTATGCAGCTTACTATTTAGCCTCATTAGGAGCATCTGCTAAAAAAGTTCAATATTTATTAAAACAAGATATCATAGAATATACAGAGAGACAAAAATTATTAGCAAGATTAGAAATATTACATGATAAAGTAGCTTTTACTAAGGCAACTCCTTATACAATCTATCGAAGGGAAGAACTTGCTAAGCTTGCCGATACATTATTATTCTTTAATGGAATTGAAGCTTCTTTCGTGATTGGTAAGGTAGATAAAGATACTATAGGAATTAGTGCACGTAGTCTTGGTAATTACGAAATCTCTAAAATTTTAGAGAAATTAGGTGGTGGTGGAGACGAATATAATGGGGCTACTACATTTAAAAATAAAACCATAAAAGAAGTAGAAGATTTATTAAAGAAACAATTAAAAAAACAAGAAGGTGAATAAGATGCAAGTAATCTTTATAAAAGACTTAAAAAAACAAGGAAAAAAAGGGGAAATTAAAACAGTAAAAGATGGTTATGCTGAAAATTTTCTTATTAAGAATGGCTATGCTGTCCCTGTGAATCAACACAATCTAAATGATTTAAAAAGTACAAAAGAAAGAGAAAAAAAATTAGATTTAGAAAATAGAAAGAACGCAGAAATAGAAAAACAAAAGTTAGAAAAGATAGAACTAGAATTTAAGGTAAAAATAGGAAAAGAAGATAGGGTTTTTGGTAGCATTAGTGTAAAACAAATTAAAGAAGAACTAAATAACCAAGGTTTTAAAATTGATAAAAAACAAATTATGTTAACAAATAATATTGCATCTCTTGGGTATCATGATGTTTCTATCAATTTATATGCAGATGTTAATGCAAAAGTAAAAGTTCATGTAGTAAAATAGAGGTGATAAAATGGCTCTTAAATCATTACCAAATAATATAGAAGCAGAACAATCTGTTTTAGGAGCATGCTTTCTTTCAAAATATGCTTTACAAAGAGCATGTGAAACATTACAAGAAGAATCTTTTTATAATGAAAAACATTCGAAGATATTTTCCTCTATGGTTTCTTTGTTAGAAAATAATACACCTATTGATGTTACGACAGTTACAACAGACTTAAAAAATAAAAATTTATTAGGAGAAATAGGTGGTGTTGAGTATTTAACAGAAATTGTTAACTTTGTACCAACCGCAACGAATATTGACTATTATATTAAAAGTGTAGAAGAATCCGCTGTCTTAAGAAAATTAATTGAAACGGCAACAGAAATTGCAAGTACTGGATATGAAACAGATAATGATGTTAATGAAACATTAGATAATGCAGAAAAGAAAATATTAAATGTAGTAAAAACTAGAAAATCATCTGAATTTAAATCCATTAAAGAGGTATTAATTAAAACCGAAGAAAACTTGGAAAAGCTTGCAGAAACAAAGGGTGAAATCACAGGAATTGCAACAGGTTGGTATGACTTAGATAAATTGACAGCAGGTTTCCATGAAAATGAATTTATTATTATCGCCGCTCGTCCTGCCATGGGAAAGACAGCTTTTGCTCTTAATATGGCAACTCATATTGCGATGAACAACAAAAAATCAGTTGCTTTATTTAACTTAGAAATGGGAGCAGAGCAATTAGCTCACCGAATTTTATCTTCTCTCGGTCAAATAGAGGGATATAAAATGCGTACAGGTAATTTATTAAATGAAGATTGGAAAAGATTAAACGAAGCAACTTCGCAATTAACAGATACTAATTTATTTATCGATGATACACCAGGTATTACCATTGGTGAAATTCGTTCTAAATGTAGACGTCTTGCTAGTAGTGATAAAGGTTTAAGTATTATTATTATTGACTATTTACAATTAATATCAGGTGGGAAAAATTATGGAGCAAATCGTCAACAAGAAGTTTCAGATATTTCAAGAAGTCTTAAAACGTTAGCAATGGAATTACATGTTCCCATTGTTGCTCTAGCTCAACTTTCACGTAGTGTGGAAGCTCGTGAAGATAAAAGACCAATCATGAGCGATTTGCGTGAATCTGGTTCTATTGAACAAGATGCTGATATCGTTTCTTTCTTATATCGTGATGATTATTATAACAAAGAAGCAAGAAGAGAAGACGATATTAGTATTAGTGAATTAATTATTGGAAAACATCGTAATGGACCAACTGCAACAATTGAATTATTATTTAAAAAGAATACATCTACATTTAGGAGTTTACAGAAAGAGGATAAGGGAAGTGAAGTAAATGGATAAAAAATTGATATTTTATGTTTTAATATCTACGATTTTAAGTGTAGGATTGCTTTTTATTACTCATAAAACAACATTTACAGAACCTCAAGAAACTTATCGAGTTTATTTAAAAGGAAAATCTCTTGGACTTATCAGTTCAAAAGAAGATTTAGAAAACTATATTGATAAAGAGCAAGCTAGTATTAAAGATAATTATCATGTCAAAAAGGTGTATGTTCCAGATGAACTAGATATTATAAAAGAAATTACTTATCACGAAAAAGTATTATCTACCAAGGAAATATATGAAAAAATAAAAGATATTTCGCCTTTTACGATTGATGGTTATGTTATTAGTATTAAAGGATTAAAGAAGACGAACTCGGAAGGAAAAGAATACAAAGAAGATGACCGTATTATATACACATTAAAAAAGTCAACATTTACAAGTGCGATCAAATCAACTGTGCAATCCTTTATTACAAAAGAAAAATATAACTTATATAAAGAGAAAAAACAAGAAGAAATTAAAGAAACAGGATCTATTATCGAAAACTTATACATCAAAAATAATATAACAATTAAAGAATCCAAGATACCGGTTGATAAAACAATTTATAGTACTAGTGAAGACTTAAGTAAATTTTTACTATTCGGTACCACAGAGGAACAACAAAAATATACCGTACAAGATGGAGATACCATAGAGGATGTTGCCTTTAATAACAAGATGTCAAAAGAAGAATTCTTAATTGCCAATACACAATTTAATGATGAGAATGCCTTGTTATATCCAGGACAGTTAGTAACATTAGGTGTGATGAAGCCACAATTTGATTTAGTAGAAGAAGATCATACCGTATCGGATGTAGATGTAAATTATGAAACAGAAACCAAAATTGATAATTCGAAAAAAAGTAGCTATAGCGTGGTAGAACAAGCTGGAGTAAAAGGAAGAAACAGAGTGACACAAAAGATACAAAAGGTAAATGGAGAAACTACCAATATTGTAACAACCAAAACAGAACAATTAAAAGCCCCTGTAAAGGAGATTATTGTAAAAGGTGGAAGAGGTGGCAATTCTTATGGTGGTGGCGGAAATGTTGCAGGCTATGGCGGAGTAGTAGCTACTAAAGGAGAATGGGGATGGCCAGCTACGTGTTCTTCTATTTCATCACCATTTGGATATCGTTGGGGAGTATTACACGATGGTACCGATATTGCTGGATGTGGTTATGGTTCTAATATTTTTGCTGCACAGTCAGGTACTGTTGTCAAAGTTTCTTATAAATATGATAATGGAAAATATATTATTATTAATCATAATAATGGTTTCTATAGTTTATATGCTCATTTAGCAGGACAAAACGTAAGAGAAGGACAGACAGTCAATAAAGGTCAAGTAATAGGTACGATGGGAAGAACCGGATTTGCAACAGGAGTGCATTTACATTTCTCTATATGGAGTGGTTATCCATATTATGGAGGAAGAGTACATAATGCGATGAGTTTTTACTAAGATGAAAGTAAAAGTATTAGCAAGTGGTTCAAAAGGAAATTCTACAATTGTACTGTGTGGAGATACTATGATATTAATTGATGTGGGAATTAGCTATACTCAAATTATGAGAATGTTAGAAGAACATCATCTTTCGCTATTCGACTTTTCTGCATTATTAATTACTCATAATCATTCTGATCATATTAGAGGTTTATCCACTTTCCTAAAAAAGACCAATATAAATATTTACATTCCTGAGGCAATGTATCCTGATTTATCTAAAATAGTACCTAGAAATCGATGTGTTTTTATTGAAGATAATTTTCAAATCAATGATGTTGCTATTGAACTAATTCATACCTCTCATGATACCAATTGTTCTGTTGGCTATCTGATAAAACATGAGGAGAAAGAACTGGTATATGTAACGGATACTGGCTATATTAATCGAAAGTTTTTACAGAAAATGAAGAATAAAGATATTTATATATTAGAAAGTAATCATGATGAAGTAATGCTAATGGATGGTCCCTATCCTAGATACTTAAAAGAGAGGGTTATTAGCGATAGGGGACACTTATCCAATAAAACGGCTTCAAAGTATTTAGAAAGATCTATTGGTAATAAAACAAAATATATCGTACTAGCACATATTAGTGAGAAAAATAATACCAAAGAGCTAGCTTATCAAGAGACAAAAAAAGTTCTTCCTAATGAGAATATTGAACTATTAATTGCAAAACAAGAAGAAGAAACAGATTTTTTAGAGGTATAAGATGATAAAGTTAATTTGTGTAGGAAAAATCAAAGAAAAATATTTATTAGATGCGATTACAGAGTATCAAAAAAGAATATCAAAATATACCGATATCAAATTGATAGAACTAAAAGATTATAACTTAGAAGATATTCATAAATCAATGGAGTTAGAAAAAGAAGAAATAGAAAAATATTTAGATAGGAAAGACTACATTATTACTTTGGAAATAGAAGGAAAAGAAATATCATCTATGGATTTTTCAAAAGTAATAGATAAAGCTTTTACGTCTTATAGTAATATATCCTTTATTATTGGTGGTAGTAACGGTCTTTCTGAAAGTGTTAAACAAAAAGCAAATTATCACTTATCCTTTTCTAAAATGACATTTCCACATCAATTATTTAGAGTATTACTTTTAGAACAAATTTTTAGGGCCTATAAAATTAATAATAATGAAAGATATCATAAGTGAGGTAGAAAAATGATAGGAAACGATTGGGACAATTTATTAAGCGAAGAATATAAAAAAGATTATTTTATGAAACTAATGGACTTTGTAAATAAAGAATATAAGGATAAAACAATTTATCCAAAAAAGTGTGAAATTTTTAATGCTTTTCGATATACTAGTTATGAAAATACAAAAGTAGTGATATTAGGGCAAGATCCTTATCATGGAGAAAATCAGGCAGAGGGATTATCTTTTTCTGTAAAAAATTGTGTGAGAAAACCACCATCCTTACAAAATATCTTGAAAGAAATGGAATCAGATTTAGGAATTCCTTATCCTACTACGAATTCATTGGTACCATGGTCTAGGCAAGGGGTTTTATTACTGAATACGGTTTTAACAGTAGAAGAGAAAAAGCCAGCTTCTCATAAAGATATCGGTTGGGAAAAATTCACTGATGAAGTAATTAAGAAGTTAAATGAGAAAAAGACTCCAATTGTTTTTATATTATGGGGAAGTTTTGCTAGAGGAAAGAAAAAATTGATAACAAATTCGATACATTATGTGATAGAATCTGCTCATCCATCTCCATTTTCGGCATATAATGGCTTTTTTGGAAGCAAACCATTTTCAAAAACAAACCAATTTCTAAAAGAAAATAATATCAGAGAAATTGATTGGAAATTACCATAATTTTTCATCTAAAAAAGTATAGTTATTACTACAAAAAAACGTGTTTATATAAATAAAGTTTTAAAGCAATTTTACTACTTTATATAGAAGTTTTAAAATTATTAAGTAGCTTTTAGAAAATAAAGATTATAAGATAGACAAATAAGAATCAAAACTTCATAAAAGTAGTACAAATTCTGAAATACTAATTAGTAAGGAAATTAAGAAAATAAAAACTGAGGCCAATACTATAATTATCGAGAAAAGAAATCTACCAAAATAGGTGGTCAATATGGTTATAAAAGAGAGATTTTAATCAAAGAAAAAATCACAATATTCCAGAAAAAAAGGGATATACTATATAAAAGGTACATCAAAACAAAAAGATATCGTAAAGTATAAAATATTTATATAAAAAGATGGAATATATAGAATAAATATGGTATTATAAGACAAATAAATGGGAGGGAAAACCTTTATGGATATATTAGAGTTTTATCATGCAGATACTTTATGGCCATACGTCATCGGAGAAAAGGATATACCTAGAAATGATGGGTATATTGAATTTTATCGTGCAGCAAGAGAATTTGGAAAGTTATGTGCTCTTACGTCTTTACAAAAAGCATCCTCTAATCCTTATCATAGAGAGATTGATGATGAATTTGTAGATATTTATAATGGAATTACAAAAGCAATATTGGCATCTATTGAAATAGGACAAAAAGAGCAATCCGAAAAGTTAAGTATTAGTATGAGTAAATTAAGGATTTTAGCAGAATATATGGGACCAGACACTACGCATGTGGATAGTTACAAACAAGGTTTAGATGTAGTGTTAAAGGGGGATATTAGAAATGTTTATGTTCCTGATACTAATGTTGTAGAAGAAACATATAGAATGAAAGTGGTAAGTAATTTTGCTAGTGGGCTACTAAGTATTTGTAGTCATTATGGTTGGGATTCCACAAAGAAAATAACAGAAAATGTATCCTGTATGAAAAAAGTGGTAGAGCTAAATAGATAAAAAATGATTATAAAAACAAGTAAAATTGATTACTTGTTTTTTTCTTCTTTTAATATTTCAAAAGATTCGTGCTTTTCCTGTTTATAAAATCCTTTTTTTCGATACCTAAAGAAAAGGGCAAAAATACTAGAAGGAAAGGAGATAACCAGCTGATTATAGGAAACAATAGTATCATTATAAAATTTGATGGTAGCGTACAACTCAACTTCATGATCTGCTAAGGCATTCACTAAAGAGACAATTTCTTCACTCTTATAAAGCTTCTCATTTTGTTCCATTTTTTGTAAGATTTTTTTATACTTTAGTGCTAAAAAATCGTTAAGTTCCATATTATTAAAGTTTTTTTCTTCTATGGTTTTTAAACTGTCTAAAAATTTTTCTAATTTTAGTTCTTTTTTGATTTGAGGTGCTACTTCTTTCATTAATTCAAGTTTTTTTTGTAATAGGGTATCCATTTCTTTTTCAGAATATTTTATTTTAGAAACTGAAAATTGAAACTTCATGTAGTAAATATTTGCGATTATTACCATAAAAATAATAAAAACTACTACAGCTAAAAGGATATACAACAACTTTACCATCTCCTAAACTATACTAATTATAGCAAATTAAAATGGTTCCTACAACTATTCTTTCAAGAAAAAAGAATTATGATATAATATAAAATAGGAGATGAAAAAAATGGATGTAATACTAGGTATTTCAAATAAACATATACACTTAACGAAGGAAGATTATGAGCAATTATTTGGGAAAGAGGAAAAATTAGAAGTAGATAGGTATCTTCTTCAACCAGAGCAATTTGCTTCCCTTTCCTATGTAGATATTAAAACAGAAAAAAATAGGATAAAACATGTAAGAGTATTGGGACCGCTTAGAAGTTATACTCAACTAGAAATATCAAAAACAGATGCTTATTTTTTAGGTATTCAACCACCGATTGCGGATTCTGGAGAACTAGAAAATGCATCTACTGTAGAAATTATCGGACCAAATTCTTCTATCACTCGAAAATGTGCCATTATACCAAATCGGCACATTCACATTAGTCCAGAACAAAAAAAAGAAATGGGTCTAGAAGATGTTAGCGAAGTAGATGTTTATTTTCCAAGTGAGAAAGAAACCACTTTTCACAATGTGAAATTAAAAGTATTAAAAGATGCCGTCTTAGAACTTCACTTAGATACAGATGATGCCAATGGTGCTTTCTTAAAAACAGGTATGAAAGGAAGGATTAAAAAGCAATCGATTCTTTAAATTTTTCATCAAACACAGTATTGGTGTCCGTTGGTTCACTTCCCTTTATAAAATACATAAGTTTACTCTTTTCTGCATTTTCTAATGCTGGTTTTCCAGAGATAGGATCTACTAACATAGAAGAGACGTTTTCTGGAGTTTCATACCAACCTTCATCTTTTCCTTCTAGATACCTTTCCATCGAATTTAACCATATATTTTGAGCATATTTATATTCACTACTTTTTAATTCTTGATTATTATCATAACCTACCCAAACGGCAGTAAGTAAGTCCTTATTATATCCAATATTCCAGTTATCTGTTGAAGTAGTACCACTTTTTAAAGCATATTTATGCGTCATCTTTGGAGCAATGGAAAGGGCAGTTGGATAATTATAATCAATGTAATCTTTATCATAAGTTGCGGTTAACATATTATTTAATATAAAACATAGACTTTCATCTAATACCTTTTCCTTTTTTTCTTTGTAGGTATATAAAACTTTACCATCTTTATCTTCTATTCTAGTAATCAAATGTGGTGTTACTTTATGACCTAAATTAGCAAAAGCAGAGTATCCAGAGGCCATTTCTAAAATATTAATTTCATTGGTACCTAAAGGAAGAGAAGGAATCTTTTGTAGATTTGACTGAATTCCCACTTTCCTAGCAACATTGATTAAAGCATCTTGTCCTAAGAAAAGATGAGTTTTCACGGCATATATATTTTCTGAATACGCAATCGCAGCTGCCATAGAAATTGGTTTGTTTCCATAGACATCATTATTATTTTTAGGAGAATATGTAGAATGATTGGATAAATTAAAAGTCGTCTGTTCACTGGTAAAAGAAGTGGAAGAAGTAAATCCATTTTCCAAAGCTGCATAATAAAGATAAGGTTTCATAGTGGATCCCACTTGCCTTTTGGAATCCATTGCTCGATTAAAGGATGAAACATTATAATCTTTTCCTCCTACTAGTGCTAAGATAGCTCCATTACTTGGGTTCATCATAACCGATGCGGTTTGAATCTGTTCTTCTTTGGGAATCGAATGATTAATGTTTTCTTCTAAAATATTTTGTGCGTTACTATCAAGAGTCGTATAGATTTTTAAACCTTTGGTATCATTTAAAGATTTTGGAATCGAACTGATTGTTTCTAATTCTTCTAAAACAGCATCATGAAAATACATTAAAGTAGAAGAATTCTTAATATTTTTTTCACCAACGATATGAAGTTGTTCTTGATAGGCTTGATTTTTTTCTTCTTCGGTAATGATTTTATTCGCAACTAAGGCATCCAAAACTAATAATTGCCTTTTTTTTGCCGTATTAAAATCAACAATAGGAGAATAATTTGAAGGTGACTTTGGTATTCCCGTAATCATAGCGGCTTCTGCTAAATCTAATTCTTTCGAACTTTTATTAAAATAGAAATTAGCGGCATTTTCAACACCATACATACCATGACCATAGTTAATGGTATTTAAGTAACCTTCTAGTATTTCATCTTTCGAATAACTATTTTCAATTTTCATGGTATACCACATTTCATCCCATTTTCTTTTCCAAGTTTTATCAAAATTTAGAAATAAATTTTTTGCATATTGTTGTGTTATGGTAGAAGCACCTTGTTTGGTTTCACCACTTGTAATATTGGTAAGTCCTGCTTTTAAAATTCTTAAATAGTCAAACCCATTATGAGAATAAAAATGTTTATCCTCTGTGTAAACAGTAGAATTTATTACATATTCAGAAATATCTTTTAATTCTACCCATTCTTTGGACTCATTTCCTCGAAAAAAAAGATTTTTATCATGATCATATAATAGTATATTATTTGCACTATCAATTTCTAATTTAGGAGTTACTTTTAAATATACATAGGTTCCTGCTTTAAATAAAAGAAAAAATACAATGATGATAATTAATAAATTTCGAAGAAGTTTTAAAAGTTTCATATCGTTTTCACCTCTAAATTTAGTATGAAATAATTAAATAAAAATATGTATCAAATTTAAAAAGAAATAAAGCAAATGAGAAAAACAGAAAAATCATGCTATAATAAAATTGTAAAAAAAATTAGAGAAGTAGTATGAAAAAGTGATGGATTTGTAAACTTTTTTATAATATGATATAATTTGTGCAGAAATTTTAAGGAGAAGTCTATGAAAAAGAAAGCGTTAGTTATGATAACTGGAAGTGAAAAAGAAAGCCAAGAAGTAGATTTAGAAATAAAAAATGAAAAGCTAAACTACAGGGAAAAAGATGGAACCAATGTCCTTTTGGATCAGAAGGAGAAATTGCTAATAAGAGAAAATGAGAAGTTTTTTATGGAGTTCTTCTTTGAAAAAGAAATCATTTCTATTTATCTAAAAGAAGAAAGAAAAAAGATAGAAATTCCTATTATTACAAATCAATTAGAGATAGATGATAATAGAATTAAAATCATATATAAGATAGAAAACCAAGCGTATTGTTATGAGATAAGAATGGAGGAATCATCATGAGTGTGATAAAAAAAATAGAAGACGATATTAGTAAAATGATAAGAGAGGTTGGTTATGAAATTGATTATTTTAAACTAGCCGTATCGAACCGTCCAGATTTAGGAGAATATCAGATTAATGATTGTATGAATTTAGCCAAAAAATATCATAAAAGCCCTATTGAAATAGCAACAGAAATCAAAGGAAAACTTGAAGAAGATGAACGTTTTACGAATTTGAATATCGCAGGACCAGGATTTATCAATATTAGTCTAAGTGATAAGGTATTAATAGATAGTATGAATGCTATTTATGAAGATATTAATCATAATATTGACCAAGTAAATCCTAAAAAAATTATGTTAGACTATGGGGGTGCCAATGTTGCAAAAAGCTTACATGTTGGTCATTTAAGAAGTGCTAATATCGGGGAAGCATTAAAACGTTTACTAAAGGTGTTAGGGTGTGATGCTATTAGTGATGCCCATTTAGGAGATTATGGTAGACCTTTAGGACTTGTTCTTTTAGAAATAAAAAAAAGATACCCAGGTTTAGCCTATTTTGATTTTTCCTATGAAGGAGATTATAGTGATATTGATTTACCGATTACGAATGATGATTTAGAAAGTATTTATCCCATTGCTAGCCAAAAAGCAAAAGAGGATGAAAAATACTTAGAAGAAGCAAGAGAAATTACTACTAAAATACAGAATAAAGAAAAAGGGTATTATGATTTATGGAAAAGAATTGTGGAAATTTCAAAGAAGGAAATCAAAAAAGTTTATGATAAATTAAATGTTTTTTATGATTTATGGGAAGGAGAAAGTGATTCCATTGCTTATTTGGATGAACTCCTTGCCTTATGTGAAGAAAATCGTTTGATAGAACTTAGTGAAGGAGCTAAAATTATTAAGGTAAAAGAAGAGGAGGACACGGCTCCTATCCCACCACTTTTACTTGTCAAATCAAATGGTTCTTTGTCCTATGAAACCACTGATTTAACCACCATTTTAGAAAGAAGTAAAAAATTTAACCCAGATGAAATTTGGTATTTAGCCGATTCTAGACAACAACTTCACTTTGAACAAGTATTTCGTGCTAGTCGTAAAGCAAAGTTAGTAAGAGATGATGTAAAGTTAGAATATATTAGTTTTGGTACTATGAATGGTAAGGATGGAAAACCATTTAAAACAAGAGATGGAGGAGTCCTTTCTTTAAATAAACTAATTGAAATGGTAATGAAGGAAGTAGAAACTCATCTTAATTATGATATTGTAGAAAAAGAAAAGGTAGAAGAAACCATTGAGAAAATAGCCATTTCTTCTTTGAAGTATGCTGACTTTCTTCCATTTCGTTCAACCGATTATATCTTTGATATTTCAAAGTTTGCAGATACCGAAGGAAAAACAGGTGCTTATCTCTTATATTCCACGATTCGAATGAAATCTTTGCTATCAAAAGCAGGAAATAGTACAAAAGAATATCAACAAGTAAGTACAGATCGAGATATTATTCTAACGCTTTTACAACTACCATCTATTTTAATAAAATCTTATGAAATGAAATCGTTAAATGAAATAGCAGATTATTTATATACCCTAACGAACAAATATAATAAATTTTATTCTGAAAATAGAATTTTAACAGAAGAAAATGAAAATTTAAAATCTTCTTGGGTATTATTAACAGACGTTGTATATCATACGAATTTATTATTATTTGATATTCTTGGACTACAAGTTCCAGAAAAAATGTAGAAAAAGGTGTTGTAATTATAGACAATATATGTTATAAATTTATTTGAAATTTATATTACTAGCAAAAAGCATTTTTATGCATATAATGCTTTAGCCAAGGAGGATTTATAATGGATATAAATAAAATGACAAAAGATGAGTTAGAGTTAATGTCAAATAAAGATATTACATATTATATATTAGAAGGAAGTAAAAAAACGATTAATACAGGAGATTTATATAAAAAGATTATCAAATTATTAGAATTACCTGAATCTAGTTTTGATGCTAAGATTGGAGATTATTATACCTCTTTAGCAACCGATAAGCGATTTATTTTACTAGAGGATGGAACTTGGGATTTAAGAAGTCGTCATACATCCGATAAAGTAGTGAAAGTGATGGATGCAGAAGAAGATGAAGAAGAAGAAAATGATGAAATAGATAGTAAAGAAAAAGAAGAAACAGAAGAAATCGAAGAGGATAACTATGATGATACAGACGATAGTCTTTATGATGATACCGAAGATGATTTAAAAGATTTAGTCGTAATTGATGAAGAGGATTTAGAATTAGAACAATAGATTAACCTTCAGAAAGTTTAAAATAGAAAGTAAAAAGTGAAGATGTGGTTTACAGATTCACTTTTTTTATTCATTGAACACTACAAATTTTTAAATAATCTATATAAGGTTAAAAAATAAACCTCTTCTCATTTTTTTGTTTATTTCTATAGAAATAATAATAAGTTTATAATAAGATTGTAATGTCAAGGGAGGGTTTATATGTGCAAATACAAAAAAGAGTATGTTGAATTAGTAGAAAAAAGAAATCAAATCATAAGGAATTTAAAACTGCTTAAACAGGAAGAAGTAGTAAAAAAATATATGCAGTTAGTAGAAGAGAACAAAGCCTTATATGATAAGCAACTTAGTCTATATCGACTTATGAAAGAAGAGGAATATAATTCTTGTAAACATGTATTAGTTTATTCTAGAATAGACCATGATAGATATGAAGGACGTTCCTATGAATATTCTGAATGTATAAAATGTGGTCTGGATAATAGTGTTTTAGATAGCAATAAAGGTTCTTTTTCTTTCAATGAAGAAATAATGTATTCCAGTTTAAGAAAGCAGTACCTTACTGGAACTCACACTAATATCTTATGTGACTTAGATTTAGCACAAGCTATATATTCTAAAATAAAACAAGCACATCCTAATATAGATGACAAAACCGCTATTGATTATTTTACCGTTGCACTAAATGATATAAGAAATATTAAAGTAAGTGATGATAGAAAAGTAAAAAGAGCGAAAAGATTATCATTAAATTCCAACTTTAGAAGATGGACTGGTCAGGATGTTCATCATGGCTAAAAAGTACAAGAGAGTAGCAGAAAGTAGTAGCTACTTTTTCTATTGGAGTTAGAAGATAAAAGATTAAGTTTATTATAAGAATTTATTCTATTACTACTTCTCAATATATAAAATAAAATGAAAAAGGTGTAATCTATTAAAGAATAATTAATACCATAAATTATAATTATAGAATCAAAAAAGGTTTTTTAAAAAATTTCAAAAGAATAATAATTCTAGTTTTTATATAGGATATATGGTATAATTACAATGGAATTATTGCAAGGAATATCTAATGCAATCTTTTATAGAAAGGTGATGAATTATGATAGATAGATTAGAAGCAATATTAGAAAAATACACTAGTATTGAAAAAGAATTAACAAAACCAGAAGTATTACAAGATATTAAAAAAACAACAGAACTTTCAAAAGAAATGAGAGATTTAGAAGATGTGGTAAGATGCTATCAAAATTATAAAAAAGTAATAAATGATTTAAAAGAAGCAGAAGAAATGTCAAAAGATGATGACAAAGAGCTTTCTGAAATAGCAAAGGAAGAAGTAAAAACATTATCAGAAGAAAAAACAAATTTAGAAAAGGAACTAGAGGTATTATTGATTCCTAAAGATCCAAATGATTCTAAAAATGTTGTCATTGAAATTAGAGGAGCTGCTGGTGGAGATGAAGCAAATATTTTTGCAGGAGATTTATTTCGAATGTATACAAGATATGCTGAAAAAAAAGGATTTAGTTATAATGTTTATAACTCAATTGATGGTACTGCAGGAGGGTTTAGTCAAATTGAGTTTATGATAAAAGGAGAAGGAGCTTATTCTTTATTAAAATATGAAAGTGGATCTCACCGAGTACAAAGAGTTCCTGTAACAGAATCAAATGGAAGATTACAAACTTCAACTGCTACGGTTTTAGTAATGCCAGAAGTAGATGACGATGTTAACATTGAAATTAACCCAAATGATTTAAGAATTGATATCTATAGATCGAGTGGATGTGGAGGGCAAGGTGTTAACACGACAGATTCTGCTGTTCGAATCACTCATCTTCCAACGAATACGGTTGTTACTTGTCAAAATGAAAGAAGTCAGATTCAAAATAAAGAACAAGCAATGAAAGTATTAAAAGCTAGACTTTATGAACAACAACTTCAAAAACAAGAAGAAGAGCAAGGTGCAGAGCGTAGAAATAAAATTGGAACAGGAGATCGAGCTGAAAAAATTAGAACTTATAATTATCCACAGAATAGAGTAACCGATCATCGAATTGGATTCACAACCAAACAATTAGATCGAGTAATGGATGGAGACTTAGAAGATATTATTCAAGCTCTTATTTCAGAAGATCAAAAAAGAAAATTATCAGAAAGTAAAGAGTAGAAATTTATGACAGTAGAAGAACTATTGGTATTTGGGAAATCTTGTATTCATTCGGACCATGCTAAACTCTTATTATCTGATTTACTAGAATTAAATCCATTAGAACTATTAAATCATTTACATGATAGGGTGGATATCGATAAATGTGAGAAGTATAAAAAAGAAGTAACTGCTTTAAAGGAAGGAAAACCACTACAATATGTAATTGGAAATGTAAACTTTTACGGTTATCAATTTATGGTAGATGAAAGAGTATTAATACCAAGATTTGAAACAGAGCAGCTAGTAGAAGAAGTATGTAAATATATAGAAAACTCTCCAAAAAAAGAGTTAAAGGTCTTAGATATTGGTTGTGGAAGTGGAGTCATTGGTCTTACGCTTAAAAAAAAGTTTCCACAGATTTTTGTGGATTTACTAGATATTAGTAAAGATGCTCTAGAAGTTGCAAAAGAAAATGCAAATAAATTAGGACTAGAGGTCAAATTTATTGAAAGTGATTTATTTTCTAATGTGTCAGAAAAATATGATATTATCGTAAGTAATCCTCCCTATATTAGGGAAAATGAGGAAATAGAACAAATTGTAAAAGATAATGAGCCTTCTATTGCCTTATATGGAGGAGAAGATGGACTTTTTTATTACAAACGAATAGTAAAAGATATTAAATCCTATTTAAAGGAAGACTTTTTCATTGCTTTCGAAATAGGTTATCAACAAGCAGAGGATATTATAAAAATAACAAATGAATATTTGGATAATGTAAGTATTACGAAAAAACAGGACTTATCCGAAAGGGATAGAATGATTTTTATAGAAAGTATGAATAAAAAATAAAAAAAGAAACCACTATTAGAATGAAAGGTGGTTTTTTCATTGAAAAAGATACTAATTATATTCTTAATATTAATTGTACTATTTATTACGGGTGGAGGAGAAGAAAGTAATGTAATCATTCCAAAAGACGCTATTCGATTCCGAGTAATAGCAAATAGTAATAGTAAAATAGATCAAAAAGAAAAAAAGAAAATTGCAAATAAATTAGGTGCCGATATTACAACCATACTAAAAGATAGTAATTCTTTAGAAGAGTCTCGAAATCTATTAAAAAGTAAGGTAGGTTATTTTAAAAATGTTGTAGAAAATGCAATGAGGGAAGATCAATATGATAATAGTGTTGATATTGATTATGGTTATCATGTGTTTCCACAAAAAGAGTATAAGGGAGTAGTATATGAAGAGGGGGAATATGAATCTTTAGTAGTAACATTAGGAGAAGGTTCTGGTAAAAATTTTTGGTGCGTATTATTTCCGCCACTATGTCTTTTAGAAGCCGAAGAAGAAGAAACTGATAAGGTAGAATATAAATCCTTAATAAAAGAAGTCTTAGATAAGTATTTTTAGAGAAGAAATATAATAAAATATAGAAGGTGATAGTATGTCTTCTATTTTATTATATTTTTTTATGGCAGTAGGATTAAGTATGGATGCCTTTTCTTTAGCAATACTTTATGGAACAAATAACTTGGATAAGAAAAAATGTATTATATTAAGTTTATTTGTGGGACTTCTACATTTTGTAATGCCTAATCTTGGTAATGTCCTAGGACAGAAGTTTCTTCATGGTTTTATTCTTTATGGTCATTTAATTATGGGGATTGTATTTTTAATACTGGCTATCCAAATGATACTTTCATTTAAGGATGAAAAAAAATCACAATGTCTAACTAGTTATTTTGAATTATTTTTATTTGCATTAGCAGTATCTATTGATAGCTTTACAGTAGGTATGGCTTTAAGTTTAGAAGAACATAATCTAATCATTGGTGGAATTATCTTTTCTATCACAAGTTCTATTTTTACATTACTTGGACTTATCTTTGGTAAATTTTTAAGTAATAAAACAGGTGATATTGGAAAATTAGTTGGAATTATTATTTTAGTTATGTTATCATTAAAGTACTTTTTCTAAAAAAGATAGTTTTTAAAAAAGTTGTGGAAAGAAATATCTTGGTGGACAGTATAGGATAGGAGTAATAGTGTATGAAAGATATCAATAAAATAAGCATTGTTGGTGGAAGTGGAACAGGTAAAACAACACTTTCTAATAATTTAGGAAAAAAACTTAATCTTCCTATTTATCATATGGATGCCTTTCATTACGCAGAAAATTGGAAAGTACGGAATAAAAAAGAAAGAGATAAGAAAATTTTATCCAAATTAGAGGAAGATAAGTGGATAATAGATGGTACTTATTCTTCTACCTTAAAAGAAAGAGTAGAAGAGTCTGATTTTGTTATTTTTTTAGATTACTCCACAGCTACACGAATAAAAGGAGTGGTTGAACGATATCTAAAAAATCCTGGCAACGAAAAAGAAGAAATTCCTGGTTGTAAAGAAAGAATCTCTATAGAATTATTAAAAAGTGTGTTAAGATGGAAAAGACATAAGCGGCATCAAATTATTGAAATATTAAAAGTAGTAGAAAAACATAAAATAGTAGTATTTCACAATAGAAAACAATTAAATGAATGGTACTATAACAAATTTCATGAAAAAATAAAATTATAAAATAAAAATAATAGATAAAATAATATAGAGTGGTAAAAGTTCATACAGATAGTCTCTATAAAATTTTATCCACATTTTCTGTGGATAAAAATATAGGTAAGAGAATATTTATAAAAGGAGTGATGATTCTATGCAAAAGATAGAAATATTAGATAGTGTTGAGAAAATTGTTTATGTAACACAACCATCACCAGTGGTACTAGTATCCACTATCAGTAAAGATAATATTACCAATGTAGCACCTTTTGCTATGTTTATGAATTGTTCTTCTAAACCAGCAATGATAGTGATTGCTATTTCACCAAAAACTGATACCTATTCAAATATAAAAGAGAGGAAAGAATTTATCATAAGAATTCCTAAAGAAAATATGTTAGATAAATTATATAAAGCAGGAGAAAAAGTGGATAAAGATATTAGCGAATTTGATATTGCTAATTTAACAGCATATCCTTCAAAGAAATTAAAATGTAAAAGAATAAAAGAGTGTATCGTAAATATAGATTGTCTGTTAGAAAATGAAATAGAAACAGGAAATCATCATATTATAGTTGGAAAAGTAGTAGGATGTGATATCGATAAAGGTAAGTATTCAGAAGATAAGGTCTTACTAAGAAATAATATTCCAAAAATTTATCATATTACAGGAAATAAATTTATGGTTAATGGAAAATTAGAAGAGATTTCTTAAAGGATTTCTTTTTCCTAAATTTTACTAGGAAAACAAATTCGATTTTAATTGACGTAATATTTAATTTTCTTTATAATGATTATGGGATATAAATTATAGTTATTATGTAACTACTTTTATAAATAGTAATAAGATATAGTAGATAAGTAGTGAGGTATCAAGATGAAAGTTTTAGAAATTAATGGGCAAAAAGAATTATCGGGGACAATCAGAGTAAGTGGTGCGAAAAATGCTTGTGTTGCTTTAATTCCGGCAGCAGTTTTAGCAGATGGAGAAGTAACGATATGTAATGTACCAGAACTTACGGATACAGATGCTTTATGTGAAATATTAGAAAGCCTAAATGTTTCGGTAAAAAGAGCAAGTGAGACGATTTTAATTAATCCGAAGGATGCCAAGAATGTAGAAATTGATGAAGAAAGTGCAAAAAAGTTACGTGCATCCTATTATTTTATGGGAGCTCTTTTAGGAAAATATAAAAAAGTAGAAATGTGTTTTCCTGGTGGTTGCTCTATTGGAAGAAGACCAATTAATTTACATCTAAAGGGATTTGAGGCGTTAGGTGCTAAAGTAACCATGAAAGGCAATAAATATATAGTAGAAGCGGAACATTTAAAAGGAGATCGAATTTATTTAGATGTTGCTTCGGTAGGAGCTACTATTAACATTATGTTAGCAGCTGTTAAAGCAGAAGGGGTAACAACGATTGATAATGCAGCGAAAGAACCAGAAATAGTAAATGTCGCAACTTTCTTAAATGATATGGGTGCCAAAATAACAGGAGCTGGTACTTCTACCATAAAAATTGTTGGGGTTGAAAAACTAAACGGTTGTTTTCACGAAGTAATACCTGATAGAATCGAAGCAGGAACCTATGTGATAGCAGGAGCATTATGTGGGAATCGTTTAAAGATAGATAATATTATTCCAGAACATATTGATTCTCTTTTATCAAAATTAGAAGAGGTAGGAGTAAATTTAGAAGTTGGTTCTGATTATGTGGTAGTATCAAAGAGTGAACACTACAAGCCAACGATTATCAAAACAGCAGTATACCCTGGATTTCCAACTGATTTGCAACAACCAATATCTGTTTTGTTAACACAATGTGAAGGAAAAAGTAAAGTAATTGAAACGATTTATGAGAACCGATTTATGCATATTGCTTATTTAAACCAATTAGGAAGTGATATTTCTATTAATAATCAAACGGCGACTATTCTAGGAAAAACAAAATTAAAAGGAACCAATGTAGTAGCAACTGACCTACGAGCAGGAGCTGCCATGGTATTAGCAGGTTTATTAGCAGAAGGAATTACCACGATAACAAATGTCGAACACATCCTAAGAGGATATGAAAATATCGTAGAAAAACTAAAAAATGTAGGTGCTAAAATTGAGAGTAAAGAAATATAATAATTATATAGCTTTATTCTTTTTTTTGGAGGTAAAATGAAATTCATAAAGAAATATATCAAATTAATTATATTTTTAGTAGTATGTATTATCACCTTTTTTATTTATCAAAAATATCAAGATAAAAGAGTTACTTATACATCTATTGGAGATGGTTTTGCAGGAGGAATCAATTCTTTTAATGATAAATCTTATGGATATAGTGATTATTTAAAAGATTATCTAGAGAAAACAGAAAAACTAAAAAGATTCTATCCTAATTTTACTTATCCTGATATGACAATAAAGGATTTATATAAAGATATTTTATTAAATGCACACGATCAAGATAATAATAATATTAGACAAGTTTTAAGAGAATCGAATTTATTAACAATATCTGTGGGAATTAATGATTTAATTTATAAGAAAGATGTGGAAAAAAATATCAGTGAGTATAAAAGAGAAAAAATAATAGAGGAAATGATAAATTCTTTTGACAAAGTGATAGAAGAAATTAGAAAATATTATCAAAATGATATTATCGTAATAGGATATTATAACTTTTATTCACAGAATTCTGTGGAAAGAAATCTTTTAGACGACTTCAATAGCAAATTAAAAGAATATAGTGAGAAGAATCATCTAATTTTTGTGGATAATAGTAATTTAGAGTCTAATTTAAATGACTATTTAGATAATCCAAATGTTTTTTATCCAAACTATCGAGGATATGAACAAATTTTTAATAATATCTGTAAAAGTTCTTCTATTGGTTGTTAATATGCTTTATTAAATATAGACATATAGATTCATGGGAAATTACTTTTTTTCAAAAAAATCATCTATTTTATTGGAAAAGTAACATGTTATACTTGAAAAAATAGATGAAAACTGATATACTAACAATGCATTTAATTACTATGACTTTGATTTAGTCATGGCGGAAGGAGAGATAATATGAAAAAAGGTATTCATCCTGAACATAAAGAATGTACGGTTACTTGTGCATGTGGAGAAACATTTAAGACGGTTTCATCAAAGGAAGAGATTTCTGTAGAAGTTTGTTCTAAATGTCATCCTTTTTATTCAGGAAAACAAAGAGGAGTTTCACGTGCTGGACGTGTAGACAAATTTAATAAAAAGTATGGATTTACTCAAGACGAAGAAACAGCTGCATAATATGTAGTTGTTTTTTAATTTTAATAAAAGATATTATTCACAGAAAAGGTGGAAAAAATTTTTGACAGTTTAATATTATCTTGTTATTATGATGTCAGGTGGGTTTTATGAGGATTAATAGATTAACTAGGGAAAATTTAAAGCGGCTGGAGAAACAAGAGGAATAAAAAAGGTACGAGTTAATCGAAAGATACTATTTTGAAAACTTGAGTAAAGATTATTTTCCTAATTGTTTAGTAGCTTTTTATCCCTATATTAGAGAATCTCATTCAAAAGAGGAAATAACATGTGATATTTCTACTAACCTGATAGGAAGAGGACAACTATATATTAATTATAGAACTTTAATAGAGAATATAGAAACGAAAGAGGCATTTGTTCTTTCAAAAACGATAAAGTGTGAAGTCAACTATCAAGATTTATTACCAACTAATATATTAGAATTTGAAAGATTTAATGATCAAATAATGAATTATGAGTGTTTTCGTAATTCGGAAATAAGTTTAGACCATTTACATTACAGTCAAGGTGGAAAACTAAAACTTGTAAAATTAAAAAAATAATAATTCACAAATATTGTGGAAAGAGTTTATAATTCAATTTATTTTTGTTATACTAATGATAGAAAAGAGTGATAAAAATGAAAATAGCAATTGCAAGTGATCATCGAGGAGTCGAGTACAAACAAGAAATTATTAAGTATTTAGAACAAAAAGAATATGAAATCATAGATTGTAGTCCAGAAAATACACCAATAGATGATTATCCTGATTTTGCTTTCAAAGTCTGCGAAAAGGTAGTAAACAAAGAAGCAGAAATTGGCATTCTAGTATGTAGAACAGGAATTGGTATGTCTATCGCTGCGAATAAAGTAAAGGGGATTCGTTGTGCAAAAATAAACTCAGAGGAAGATGCCATATTAAGTAGAAATGATAATGGTGCTAATGTTATGACATTTAATTTTACAGAAGATATGGAAAATATAAAAAAATACATAGCTGCTTTTATTAAAGCGGATGTAATTAATGATGAAAGACACCAAAGACGTGTAGATAAAATAATAAAATATGAGGAAGACCATGCAAGGTAAATTCTTTGTTTATATTATTTCTACTATATTAGTGATTTGGTCTATGGAATCGATTCATATTAATCAAATTTTTAAAAAAAATAAAATTTATCAAGCAAGATTATTTTATTTTTTACTTGGTATTTCTATGATTTATTTGGTTACTAATTTCTTTATGGATTTATTTACTTCTCTTAAATTTTAAAAAAGTAAGTATAATTCCTTTTTTTTTGTTCAAACTCTTAATGAGGTGATAAAAATGAAGAAAAGATTAAGACCAAAAAAATATGTACTTCCATGTCTATATGTCGCATTATTTACATCCGTAATGTTAGGAGCTTTCTTTATTACAAAATCTATGAGAACGAGTGGCAATGCAGTAGTAGAGGAAGAAACACCTAATTATGTTTCAAGAGAAGTAATTAGTCAAGATGTACCTGTTATTAATGAGACAGAAAAAATGATTAAGCCTTATAATAATGAAGGAGTAACCGTAGGTAAAAGCTATTATGATTACAAATCAGATAGTAGTGTTCAAGAAAAATCGATTACTTATTATGATGGTAGTTATATTCAAAATTCTGGTATTGATTATGTTCTAAATGAAACATTTGAGGTAGTATCCGTATTAGATGGAACAGTTACCAATGTAAAACAAGATGATATTTTAGGTACTATCGTAGAAATCAAACATGATAATAATTATGTAACTACTTATCAAAGTTTAAGTGAAGTATCTGTAAAGAAAGATGATACGGTAACACAAGGTCAAGTAATTGGAAAAAGTGGAACCAATAAACTAGATAAAGATATGGGTAATCATTTACACTTTGAAGTATACGTAAATGGTCAAGTAGTAGATCCAAATTTATACTTGGATAAAGAAGTAAAAAAAGAGCAATAAAATGGGAAAAATTGTTCTTTTTTTCTATCAAACTATTATGATATTAGTATAGAACAAAATATTTTAAAAATTATTTTGAAAAAAGATAAAAAAGTTACTATAATTTTCGAAAAATATGGTAGAATATATAATGATTAGAAAAGGAAGTGATAGAAGTGTTGTCAAAGGATATTGGTATTGATTTAGGTACTGCAAATGTATTAATTTTTATTAAGGGTCAAGGAATTGTATTAAATGAACCTAGTATTGTGGCAATTGATACTGAAACAAAGAAAGTAATTGCAGTAGGAAAAGATGCAAATGATATGCTAGGAAGAACACCTGGAAAGGTAAAAGCCATAAGACCAATGAAAGATGGTGTGATTGCAGATTTTGAAATAACAGAGATTATGTTAAACTCGTTCATTAAAAAGATTAAGGGAAAAAGATTTTTGACAAGACCAAGAATATTAATATGTTGTCCATCCAATATTACTCCAGTTGAGAAAAATGCTATCAAAGAAGCAGCGGAGCGAACAGGAGCTAGAAGAGTATTTATAGAAGAAGAACCAAAAGTAGCAGCGATAGGAGCTGGTATGGACATTTCAAAACCAACAGCAAACATTGTCATTGATATTGGTGGTGGAACAACCGATATTGCTGTACTTTCTTTAAATGATATCGTTACTAGTGCTTCTATCCGAGTAGCTGGAAATGTCTTTGATCAAGATATCATTAAATACATTAGAGATAAATATAAACTATTAATAGGAGAAAGAACAGCAGAAGATATTAAAATTAACTTTGCTTCTTGTTACTTACCAGATAAGAAAGAAACGATGGATGTAAAGGGAAGAAATTTAATGACTGGCTTACCTCATATGATTACCATAACACAACAAGAAACTGAAGAAGCACTAAGAGAAAGTGTCTATAAAATTGTAAAAGCAGCAACCACCGTTTTAGAACAAACACCACCAGAGTTATCTGCAGATATTGTAAATAAAGGAATTGTGCTAACTGGTGGAGGTGCCATGTTGAAAGGGTTGACTGATCTTTTAGAAAAAGAATTAGCCGTACCTGTTTTAATCGCAGAATCTCCACTAACTTGTGTAGTAGAAGGTACTGGAGTATTACTTGAGAAACCAAATGATTTAGAAGAAGACTAATTGATTTTGCAGGATAAAATCATAAACACTGAATATTAAGATGAAACGCATCTATGATAGAATA
>CAJUIY010000009.1 GCA_910586865.1 uncultured Bacilli bacterium | reverse complement strand
TATTATAAGTCTTTAATAACTATCTTGTTTTTAATTCATTATTTTGTCCTGAAAATCAAGTCAAAAACTTGAAGAAAACTGGCAATTATGGTATGATGAATATGTCAAGGAAACTTGCATAAACTAAAAAAGGGAAATACTTAACTTTGCCTAGTTGAGTACTTGCCCATAAGAATATGTTTAAGTACTTAATCTACGTAAGTAAATTGAGTACTATTTTTTTATTATAAGTATCAATATAGAGACTATTAATAAAATGATAATTAGTATTAGAAATGAGATTAGCAAATCCTTTTTCTTCATAATATCAAGCCTCCTTCCCTCAAGAAGTTGGCAAGTACTCAACAGTTAGTATTCCCTATAAATATTATACTATTTGTAAATTTATAAAACAATCGAACAAGTACATATTTTTCATAAAATTATCTTTCTATTACGTATGAATAATAATGTTACTCTATATTAAAAAAAGCTCTTCTTATAAAAAACTAAGTCTACTACGAAAGATAGTTCCTTACAAAAAATAAACAATAAGTAAAATGAATATACTAAAACTTTTTTCTTAGTAACTACTACTATCAAAGAAGGAAGTACAAATGATTCCAAATTTGACTTAACTTATTATGTTATGCTTCATATTTTTTAATAAACTACTTTATTACCATCGAAAAAAACAAATTCTTTTCCAGCACTTTAAAACTAAATATTTATTACTTTTCTAATTCTAGAAATAAATCATCTAATTTTTGGGATAAATAATCCGCTGGATTCTCCATACCTAACATAGTTATAAGGTCTATATCTGTAAGATTCATAATCACTTTTCCATTTTCTCTAAGATAATCTTTTGCAACCTTTTGAGCATTCTTTGAAAAAGGCCTTCTCGAAATAATAATAGCTACCTTTCTCAAAGCTTTATCATAAAGATACTTTCCAGTAGTATAAACTTCTTTTGGAGTGATTTCTTCCGAATAATTTTTAAATTCAAATATAATATATCTTGTGTTAAAGTAATTGTTTAGTGTCCAAAAGAAATCATCTTTGATGTCACTTTTCGTTTTACAAATTAAATCAAATCGATATAATCCATCATTGAATGTCTTTTGTTTTCTTCAAATACTTAGATAATTAGAAAACAGTTCTTTTAAGATATCAGTACATAAGTTTTCATACGCTTGAGATTCCTTTCTACCAGCAATTATATGATTCAAGGACTTTTCTCAATTTGAAACATCTATAGTATGAACAACTTCTTGATTCCTTAACAATAGAGGGATATTCGGCTTTACTTCCTCAACATCGTCATAAAAAATCTAAAAATCCTAATAATTTTTTATGTAGTTTGTTATCACAATTCGTTAAATATAATATGTTTGTTAGGTCAATAATCTCTATATTATTATTTTCCTCTTTTTGATAGCCACTAGGACACAATGCATTAAAAATTAATAATTTCTTTTCATTTCCTATTGAATTAGATAATTTATTAATACCATTTGAAAAAGCAATTGCTGAAATATTTTTCTTTGAAGAAAACTTAATTTCAAAAAGATATCTTTCATTCTGATTTTGCTGGTTATATACCAATTTCTTTTTTTAGTATTATCTATTTTAACTTCATAGCCAACTACTTTAAACAATTGAAATATAAAATCTTCAAAATCTTTATATTTTCTGTATGCCTCATCTGGTACATTTTTCATAGTAATAATCTAACACTTCTATTCTAAAATACAAAATAAAAAAATGGGGTTAACACTATCTCTACCTCTTTTATGTTGGTGTGTTCTTTAAAATATGATAGAATATTCATAGAGATTTAATTGGATTTTGTCAATTTAGAAAATGCACTTTCATAATGTCATATGACAATATGAACGAAAGGAGTAAGTTATGGAAATAATTAAAGAAAAAGCATATGAAATCTTAGATATTTCGAAAAAGATTTATCAAATACAAGAAAGGGATAATCCTACTGCTATCTTTGGAGATAAAACTTTTTTAATAGGCACTGAGGAGGACCGGGAAGCCGTTTCCGTTGAGCGAAATTATGAAAAAAAAGACAGATCCTATTATTTTGAAACTCCAGAAATTGATGGCGTTATTATTAAAAGAGAGAATGGCAATTATTGTATTAAAGCAATGGTAAAATATATAAATGCTAATAATCAAGATTTGTGGTTCGCGAAAATTAGAATAGAAAATTCCTATGATGAAAATATTCAAATAATGGGGAAATGGGGTGGTAGCTGGGAAGATTCAGACTGTGAAGATGAAAATCAAATTAAAAACCCCAGTTTAGATTTTCCCCTTGCGTTAGATTCAATGAAAAATCATTTGGTTGGTATTCTTAATCAACTTTGGAATAATGAATTAAGTAGCGAAACATATGATCCAGGATGGGTCAAAAAATTAAAACTATATAATAATTAAAAGATTGTTGAACGTTGTTCCCTCTGATAATATCATCTTTTTAATCTATTATTCGCATATTCTAAATTGATATATTCATCTTTTAATTCTATTTTACTTTTTTCTTTTTCGTAGGCTCTACTATCTAATCGAGTTAAGAATTTACTATTCTTTTTTATTCATGAAAGTATAAATTCTATTGAAATATAACCTCTATTCATTATATAAATTGATTTATAATCGTTTGTTATTTCTTGTTTATGTTTTATGCACTTTTATTTTCACTTGCTCGATAAGATGATATAAATCATTCAATGATGTATTATTTATTTAATATATCATAATGCACAGATATTGTTGTTCTTGATAAAATAATTTCAAATAATCTGTATTTAAAGTTATAAAGACCTCCGGATTTCATTTTAACCTTCGGTCTAATAATGACTAATTCGTTATATTTTCCTTTTCCACTTAAAACCATCTTTTTTTAATCTTTCTAAGCTTAATGATTAGCCTCTTCTGATAACTCTTCAATTGATTTTTCTCCCTTCTGTAATAAAGCTCCACTTGTCCAAGTAGAAGTTAAACCAAAGTCGATATAAATCAATTGTCCAGACATATAAGAACAAATATCACTACCCATTACCACTAAGGGATATCCCATGTCTTCTGGTTTTGCTGCATAACCATTCCAACTTTTTAAAAAGATATTGGAAATCATTTCTTCCCCTTCTGCAATATCCCCAGTAGGACTAGTTGATTTATTAAAGTCTTCTGTTAAACCAGTTGTCGTATCCCCTGGGTTAATCGCATTAATTCGAATTCTTCTATTGATAAATTCAGGTGCCATACATTTATATGTTACATATGACTCCAAGCATTGTTTTGCAAATACATAAGCACTTTGTATTAAAGCTTGATGATTATCATACCATTTCATTGCTTCATCCCATGATGGTATATTAATAAGTTCCACTGCTTTATCATATACTTGTTGCCATCCAAATCCACCTACCGATGAGATGAAATTGACAGAACCATGATCTGAAATACGATTTAGCAATTGCTCTGTCATATATTTTTGACTATAGAAATTTACTTTTTGTACTAATAATTCTTTTCCTTTAAAATAAGCAATACCATGACATAAGAATAACGCATCAATCTTTTCAGGTAACTCGCTAATCACCTGATCAATTTCTTCCTTGTTACTTAAATCAGCTTGAAACTTTTTTGCAACTGGCAATTCAATTGGATTCACATCAATCGCGTAAACGTTTGCTCCTAACTCTAATAATAATTCAGTAGCCGCTTTACTCATTCCTGATGCAGAACCCGTAATTACCACATTCTTTCCTTCATAACCAAATAAATTCTTTAAATCCATAATATCCTCCTTCGTTATTTGTTAATCTCATTATAGCATCATTCAAAATATTTTTATGAGAATTAATAAAATATTACACTTAGTTTACATTTTTAGGAAGAAGGTATGATTAGAAAAAAGGGAAATTCTCTTTTTTCTATTGAATTTCTATGGTGTTTAATAATTCTTTTATCACATCATCTGTGAAATAATCCAAGTTATAAAACGTATAAATATATCTTTTATTATTTTTTAAAATAACAACTTCTCTTAACTTATTTGCATTCAATATATATCCGGTATAATCACCATCTATTAAGGAAATCCCATTTATTATTGGAATGGTAGTAAGAACAATCCCTTGAAGTGCATATCTTTCTTTCATTTTTGCTACACTAGTAAAAATATGATTTTTTTCTTCTTGTGCTTGAGATAAAAATTGGAACAGTTCCATATCATTTGTAATATGATTTTTATTTAATAATTTTATTACATCAGCGTTGGATATTTTTCCATTAAAAATCTCATATAGTGTACTATCATTTTGTAATCGATACCATAAAGTATCTGTTTTTCCCATCATAAAAGCCGTTTTAAAATGTTCCCCTTCACTCGAAAGTGTATATCTTTTAAATTCATCATCTGAGAATTTTTTAGATATTTGAAAATCAGAAGATGGATTCCTTATCTTCATGTCATCAAAAACAACATATTCCTCATCCGATAATCTTTTTGTTTGAATTGTAATTGTATCTGAAAATGTTAGATTTTTTGTAATTTCACTGAAATCTTCTGTAGTTAACCTTTTGATATCATAATAATATAGATAAAATGCTTTACCTCCAAAATAAATACAAACAAGAAAAACTACGATTCCCAAAAAAATTATTTTTTTTATTCTTTTTCAATTCTTTCACCTCTATTTTTTACGTATTTTTTCATGATAGAAAAAGTTAATGAAAGAAACCTCTTCTTCTTGACAAAAATGCTCTATCTCTAAGGATAAATCTCCCCAATAAGAGTTCTTATTTTGAATATAAATTTCATCGTATAAATCATAATATTGTGGATAATTATCTTTCATATAGTCTAAGATATCAGTTTTATAACTAGCTCTCAAATTTAGATTTTCAAACCAATAGACATCAACAAAATCTTTTGTTTTTTGAATAATACTTTTATAATCAGTAATTTCAGGAAAAATAGGAGACATAAATAATACTGTTTTAATATGATTTTCATGCAACAATTTTAATGTTTCGATTCGCTCTTCTATACGACTAGCTTTATCCATATCCTTTTTGAAGTCTTCATCTAAAGTATTAATAGAAATTGCAACTTCGACATTTTTCATTTTTCGTAATAAATCGATATCTCTTAAAACCAAAATACTTTTCGTAGAAATCGTTAATTTACAATCTATGTCTACTACTTGTTTTAAAATTTCTCTAGTAATCTGATATTTTTCTTCATACTTGTTATAGCAATCCGTAACAGAAGAGAGAAAAACTTTTTTCCCATTTAGTTTTTTAGCACTTATTTTTTTATCACATTTCTTAATATCGAGAAATTCTCCCCACGCCTCTGGATGATTGGTAAAACGTTTCATGAAAGAAGCATAACAATATTTACAAGCATGAGGACATCCAATATAAGGGTTTATCACAAAGTCGCTGGCTGGTAGTTTCGATGGTGTTACATAATCATTTACTTTTATCTCTTTTACTATCATTATTATTTCTACCTTCTACCCTACTTTTCTTTTTCTGTTGGAGAAAAAATTAGCAAGAATACTAAATAGAATGGAAAAGAGAAGTAAAATAATCATATTTAGAATGACAGGTTGCATGGTATCCAAACTAATTACCTCTATTTTTTGAATTAATTCATTACTATTAATATAGTAATAAGATGGTAACAGATGAGCAATTTTTAAAACAAAATCTGGTAGAAATTCAGCGGGAACAAAAGCACCACATAAGAAACTAGAACCTAAGGCAACCACATTCACAATCCCATTTATCGCATTCTTATTATGAATTAAATTTCCTATCAAGAAAGCAAGTGTTAAGGCACAGAAGCAAAATAGAAAGGAATTGATCAGATAACAAATACCATGAGCTGTAAACATGATGTCTCCTACCAAAAAGAAACTGACTACTGCATACAAAAGCCATAAAACAAAAGCAAATAATCCATTGGATAATAGTAACTTTCGATTAAATTCTTTCTCCTTCATACTACTAATAACTGTTCTTTTTTTGACATTTTCCTCAAGAAAACTTGCTAAAACAAGACAAATGATATAAACACATCCTGCTAAAATACTATAATTGGCAAAACTATAATAATAAGAAGCCCTTTGTAAGTTATTCATATCTAATTTAGAGGTCACTTCGATATCTACTTTTTTCGATAACGTCTCATTCATCTTTTCTATTAATTTCTCTTCTTCCGAAATCACTTTTTGATAAGTACTCGCAACATTTAAATATCTTTCTAGTAGCATTTCAGCAAGACTTGCTTGATAGTCTCCAGTTGATTTAATATTCATTTGAGGATTCTTACCACTTAAAAAATCTTCTCGGTAATTTTTAGGAATATAGATAACATAGTTAATGTCTCGGTAAAACAAAGCATCATTGATGGCTTCCTCTTCCTTTTCTACTTTTATTTTTTTACTATGTTTTTCCATATACTGAATCAAATTATGTGTTATTCCTTTATCCTCATCTTGATTGACAATCAAAACATCTGGTTTACTAGATACAAAACTTTGACTACTATCTGATGTTTGCATATTAAAAGCACCAAAGAAAATTAAAATGGCAGAATATAAAATGACGATAAATTTATTTTTGTTTAATACTTTTAAGAAAGTTTTAAATACTATCATACTTTTGCCTCCTTAAATAAAAGATAGAAATAACAATCAAGATTGTGGCAAAAACAAGTAAACTAAAGAAATTGAAGAAAAAACGATCTAGTGTATCATAATAATAAAGAGAATAAAATCCATCGGTTATCATATTGGCAGGATTTAGTTTATTCACAATTGGAATATTTTTATCCACTATATACTTCATCGTAATTCCCATCATACCAGATAAGAAGCACCCTAACATGGTAATCGAGATAATAATTCCTGTTTTGGTATTATCACTTACCTTAAAACAACAAGAAGTAACCACTCCTAAAGAAAGACCTGCAAGTGATCCCGCAAAAGCTAAAAGGATAATATAAAGAATCTGGTTACCATAATCCACATGTAGAACAAAAATCGTATAGAGAAATAATAAGAAAATACCAATTAAACTTGTTAAGTAGCTAGCCAAGACACTACTTAATATGATTTTTCCTTTACTTGTTGGACTTACTGCCATTCTTTTTCCAGTTGTCGTCATATTGGCTAGACTTTGATTCATCGCAAACATACTTAAAATACCACTATATAGACAAGCCATTGCAATTAACGTATAAAATTCTATCATCGTATAACTCAAATGATTACTAGAGATATTTTTGATATTGGTATTATTTTCTTTTGACATTTCCATGACTTGTCCATAAACACTCGCATAAAGAGAATTATAATTCCCCATATCTCCTAAAGGCATATTTTTCTTCTCTTCTTCTATTTTTAAATTAGCAACATTCCTCATAATTTCTAATTTAGAAGAGATTTCTTCTACTACAAATTTTAAAATGGTTTGATTAATATCACTTGTACCAACTACTACCTTTGGATTATCATCTTTTAGCAAGAAATATCCTATAATCTTATCATCACTTAATAAATTTTGTGCTTTTTCTTCCGTTACATACTGGATAGAAAATAGTCTATTCTCGCTTTCTTTATCACTTAATGCTTTAAACGATTCTCTATAGATTGTATTATCTTTGAATTCTTGGTTATTTACAATCGCAATATCAATAATATCTAATTTTTCATTTTTCTCAATATCTGAAAAAGCCATTTGAAAGAAAGTTCCTAATATGATAGGAAAAGCAAAAGTCCAAAAGATTAACATTTTATTTTTGAAAAGAATTTTTAACGTATATTTAAAATTATGAGTAAACATCAGTCACGAAGCTCCTTCCCTGTAAGCTCTAGGAATACATCATTTAAGGTTGGCCTTTCAGAGAAGATTCTACTATAATTAATTTTCTGTTCCTTTAAATATTCCATTAATTCTACTAAATTATTTTTGCCTTTTCGGTAAGTAATCATTAAAACAGGACTTTGATAAACTACCTCTTCTACATGTTTTCTATTTTCTATTTCCTTTATATATTTCGGATCTAAATCCATTACTTCCACACTTACTTTTTCTTCAATATTTGCTAACTTCTTAAGTTCATCGGTGGTTCCACTCGCAATAATTTTCCCTTTATCTAAGATAATCACTCGATCACATAGAATTTCTACTTCCTCCATATAGTGAGTCGTATAAACAATGGTTGCTCCATTTTCTCTTAACACTTTAATACCATCTAAAATATTATTTCTACTTTGTGGATCAACTGCTACCGTTGGTTCATCTAAAAAAATGATTTTAGGTTTATGAGCAATTCCACACGCAATATTTAATCTACGTAAAAGTCCACCAGAAAGTTGTTTTGGATAAAACTTAATGAAATCTTTTAATCCAACTAATTCAATTGCCTCTTCAATATATTTTTTTCTAACATCTTTCTCCTTAATATAAAGTCCACAAAAATACTCAATATTATCATAAACCGTTAGTTCCTCAAATACAGCAACATCTTGGAAAACCACTCCAATATCTCTTTTTATGTCGTATGAATCTACATTCATTTTCTTTCCAAAAATCTTTATCTCTCCACCACTATAATTTAGTAACGATAAAATACAATTGATAGTGGTAGATTTTCCACTACCATTGGGACCTAATAAACCTAAAATCTCCCCTTCTCTTACTTCAAATGATAAATCATCAATTGCCTTTAAATTTTTATACTTTTTTGTTAAGTTTTTTACTTCAATAATATTTTTCATTACTTTCTCCTATTTCATTACCACTTTTTCTTTTTCTAGCTCTTTCTCCATAATCCATTGGATATCTTCGATTGATTTATCAATATTAAATCTACCATTACCAATTGGATAATAGACCGAATAAAATTTATAAGTTTTACCATTTATTTCTTTTTCAAAACACTTTTTACGTACCTGCGATACCGATATTTTTTCATCTAATACAATAGAAGATACTTGATTTCCAAAAAGAATGATTACTTTTGGATCTATAATAGCAAACTCCTTTTTTAATAAATCTAAGTATTGAAGATAAACAGAGTCTGGTAATACTCTAGCATCTACTTGCGTACATTTTCCTAAATTCGTAATAAAGTAATGATGATGAATTACATCTTGATAGACTTCTTCTGCGAATTCCTCTGTCCATTCACTTCCCTTTATCGATTTAATTTTTTTATAAATACCTTCTTCTACTAAATCCAGGGCATAAAACAAATCCCATATATTTTTCGTTCCTATCCAAGGAGATTTTAATCCCTTCCACTCTTTCTTTGATGCAATATTTCTGCCAGTTGGATTCATAAAAACAAAACAGATATCTGGTTTTTCACTGCACCCTCCATTATAGATGGAATCTAATTCTTTTGCACCATACTTCTTTTGCAATTTATCATATTCTTTTGTCAAATCTTTTAATTCCATTTTCTTCTCCTAACTGTATGTTACTAATACAACTTTTTCATTCCTACCTATTCTATCTTTTTATTAATCCACCATGACATTTTAATATATAAACTTTTTTATTGTTCTTACTTATTGTTTCTTCTCCTTCAAAATAATCTAAATCACCAGTTACGTTAAACGTATAATGATATTCTTCATTGATAAACTCTTTCGGTCCTCGAACTGGAAGGATATCACCTTCTCCAACTTTCATTAATGCTTTCCTTAGTGCATTATCTATCGCTTCTTCGCTTAAAGATTTATCTAAAACTACACCATAATAATTCATTCCCCAAATTGGTGTTTCATTACTAGATAAATAAACTACTTCTTCACCCATGAAATCCGTTCCACCAAAATAGGTATCGTGATAAATCATATTCTCTTTCTTATACTCGTAATCATGTGAACCCAATCTTGTTGACGATATCTTTTTTACATTTTCGTTTGCATAAGTTTGCTTCTTTGCTTCTATTAAAAAATTATGCAAATCCGCAAGCTGTTTTTCTTTCAATAATCTATCTAAATCATAAACACCATTTGGTTTCTTATTTTTCATCATTATAGCAATATTTAAAATGTCTTCTGCTAGCTCTTTAAATCCAATTACTCTACAATTTAAATAGGCAACTCTCCAATCATTTATCGGTTCATCATATTCTAATAATGATTTAATATCCACTTTTTTACCTGTTTCATCTAATACTCTTTTAGCAACAACTTTTGCTGTTTCACTAGGCACTTTCTTTGTTTTATAATGTGTTTCCACTAATTCAATTTCTTTTTCTTCACATTTTTTTGCATACTCAACAACATCATCGATAAATTTTTTAACTTCAAATCTAAAGTTTCCACCTCTAAATACTGGGATAATATTGGATGCGTCTTCAAATGATTTCATTTGCTCATCCGTTAATCCTGCTGTACCAATAATAATTGGTTTCTTTACTTTCAAAGCAAATTCTAATATCTTATTAAAACTATCCTTATGTGAAAAGTCAACAATCACGTCAAAATTTTCCTTTATACTATCTAATTCATCGTAGTGATAGAAATTATTATCACTCCTACATATACCTGCAACAATTTCTACAGAATCACTTACTTTAGCAATTTCTAATGCCTCTTTTCCAGTTCTACCTGTTATTCCACTCCATAATACTTTTACTTTATTCATATTCTTTATATCCCTTCACACATAAATGATTACTTATTTTATTCCTCTTACCTTACTAATCTCTTTTCATTTTCAACTACTTCCAAAGTAATTGTTTCGATACCTGAATTCTTTATTTCCTCTTCGATTTTTTGTTGCATATTTTTTGCATTTTCAAAATCAACGTTTCTTAACTTTGTTCTTTCTAATAATAATTCATCACTAATATGTAGATAAACAATGAAATCACAATCTAATAAAACAGTGCCAAACATTGGAATTCCTGGTCTAATAGATAATTTTGCTCTTACGAGTTCATTCATTTTCTCTCCAATTTCTTCTGTCCAAGGAGTACGACAAACATATTCGGTTTCTTCCTTTGTCAGTAAAGGAAAAATTTCTTTATCCATATCTAGACCAATATGCAATTGATTTAACAAGGTTGTTTTTCCTGCACAAGTAGTTCCTAATACACAAATTCTTTTATCTTGGTTTTCGTGAAATATGGTTATTAAATGATCAACACTTACTTCTTTCATTGTTACTCCCCTTCTAATTCTATTATCTTTTCTATATTTTCATCTGCCGTTCCAACTAATCTAACAACATTAGGCAGATGATAAAAAGCCACTGTATTTTGAATACTAAATTCTTCTTCTGTTTCAGAACATAAAAATACCCTTTTATGAAGTGCCATTGCCATTCCAAGTTCAATATGAGCCCCTCTTCCTGCGGGTAATAATACAATAACTACATCAGCACTGGCAACACCTTGTTGTTCTAATTTAGCATATTCCGTTATCTCTTCTATCGATGCATCATCACTAACATTTACTACCCAATCATGCGTTTGTTGCCACCCATTTTCTTTTAATCTCTTCGCATAATAATTAACCAATTTCATGTTTTTCATTCCAGATGCTACATAAAACTTCATTTTACTCACTCCCAACAAAATACTTCCTTACTAGTATATCAAAGATAGAAATTTTTGGATATACATAAGATAAAATATTTCGATTAAATTCTACCAATACTTCTATTTTAAAACAAAAGAAGCGTATCTTTATCAATACGCTCAATACTTAAAATATATTAGACTAACACTTCTTCTCTATAAGGCTCTACTCTTTTTGTTTTTAAGCTTCTTTTAATATCAATGACTCGTTGATTAGATGATCCTCTCCATTTTAATCTTGGATCTTTTAATTCTTCATCAAATTGCCCATCCACTAATACATCGATATAGTGGAATATCTCTTTTTCCTTTAAATCCTCAAAATGAAAACCAGTCCATACCCAAATGTCTTTATTAGGATAAGTCTCTTTAAAGGTTTTTGCAAGTCTCGTTACTTCCTCAATGTTTTTAGGATGAAGAGGCTCTCCTCCTAAAATAGATAAGCCTCTAATACTATCGTTTTGACATAAATCAAGAACTTTTTTTATCGTATCATCATCAAATTCTTTTCCACCGTTGAAATCATGGGTTTCTGGATTAAAACAATTCTTACAGTGGAAGGTACAACCTTGTACAAAGATAGAAACGCGAACTCCTGGACCATTGGAAATATCCATTTTTCTTATTTTGTTATAATGCATATCTATTCCTCATTATCTTTATTGTCTAAGTGAACAACTCTTTCTTTGATTTCTTGTGTTCTTCCTTTATTCCAAAAATTTGCTCCAATATATCCACAAGTTCTTCTTGCCACATTTAATTTATCATGATCTTTATTTCCACAATTTGGACAATACCATTCTAAATCTTCTCCAATCAATATCTCACCCGTATAACCGCATTCTTGACAATAATCTAACTTCGTATTTAATTCGGCATACATGATATTATCATAAATGAATTTAATAACCTCTATTATCGCCTCTAAATTATTTGATAAATTAGAAGTCTCAATATAAGAAATGGCTCCTCCTGGACTAAGACGTTGAAAGTCACTCTCTAGTTTTAATTTCGTAAAGGCATCAATTTCTTCAAAAACAGGTACATGGTAAGAATTTGTAATATAATTTCGATCTGTAATACCCTTAATAATACCAAAACGATCTCTTAGGCATTTCGAAAATTTATAAGTAGTAGATTCAATTGGTGTGCCATAAACAGAATAATCAATATCTTCTGCTTGTTTCCACTCTTTACACTTATCATTTAAGTGTTGCATAACACGAAGTCCGAATTCCTTACCTACTCCATTATCGGTATGAGAATTTCCCGTCATATATTTCACACACTCATAAAGTCCAGCATATCCTAAAGATATCGTAGAATAACCATGATGTAATAACTCATGGATAGATTCTCCTTTTTCTAATCTAGCAAGGGCTCCATGTTGCCAAAGAATTGGTGCGACATCAGAAGTTGCTCTACTAAGTCTTTTATGACGAATTTGTAAAGCACGATGGCAAAGTTCCAATCTTTCATCAAAAATTTCCCAGAAGTCTTCCTCATTCTTATCACTAGATAGTGCAATATCCACTAGGTTAATCGTAACCACACCTTGATTAAATCTTCCATAATATTTTGGTTTTCCATTTTTATCTACATATGGAGTTAAGAAACTACGACATCCCATACAAGGATAGCATTGTCCATCTCCATTTTTATCAATCTTGTTTTGTTTCATGATTTTTTCAGAAATATAATCAGGAACCATACGTTTTGCAGTACATTCAGCAGCTAATTTTGTTAAATAGAAATATTTACTACTCTTTTTAATATTATCTTCTTCTAGAACATATAAAAGTTTAGGGAAAGCTGGCGTAATATAAACGCCTTTTTCATTTTTCATTCCTTCTATTCTTTGTTTTAGTACCTCTTCAATAAGCATAGCAAGTTCTTCTTTATACTCCTCTGTTTCTCCTAAATATAAGCAAACACTTAAGAAAGGAGCTTGTCCATTCGTTGTTGTCATGGAATTAATTTGATATTGGAAAGTTTGAACACCATCAATAATTTCTTTTTTTAAATCTTCTGCTACGTATTTCTCAATTTCTGCTTTGGTACATTTTCTAGCTTTATATTTTTTTTCATAAAACTCTTTACTTAAACGAACAAAAGGTGCTAAATGAGTTAATGTTATCGTACATCCTCCATATTGACTAGAATTAACTGCAGTAATAAGTTGGGTAGCAATCGTCATGGCTGTTAAGAATCTGTGTGGTTTTTCAATCATAATCCCATTAATATTCGTACCATTTTGTAACATATCCTCTAAATCAATTAAATCACAGTTATGTAAAGCATTTTGTGCAAAATAATCCGCATCATGGAAATGAATAATACCATCATCATGAGCTTGTACAATATCTTCTGGTAATAAAAATCTTCTCGTAATATCCGTACTAGTAATACCTGCTAAATAATCTCTTTGTGTCGTTACGATTTTTGCATTTTTATTCGAGTTTTCGGTATTCCAATAGCTAGATTCCCCATCAATTAATTCTTTAATGGCTAAATCTGTTGTATTACTCTTTCTTACTAACTCTCTAGTATACCTGTAAGTGATATATTTTTTAGCTAACGTATATTTTCCAATACTCATTAACTTCATTTCAATAATGTCTTGAATATCTTCTACAAGAATTCTTTTCTTTCCTAATTTTTCTATATATTTAATAATATTTTTAATTTGAACTGATGAAGCTTCATCATCTTCTTCTACTTCTAAATTAGCCTTTCTTATTGCTTCTTCTATCTTTTCTGGACAATAATCTACCATATGTCCGTTTCTTTTAATTACTTTCATACATCTTTCTCCTTCTATGTTTCTACATACACTATCCTACCACACTAAAATATAATATGATTGGTGCACTTGCACCATTTTACAAAAATTGATAAAATTATTTTAGGTGATAAAAATGGATGAATTATTTGATGGAATTAACACCAAAGAAAGAGAACGTTTATTAAAGAAATTAGAAGCAAATACCATTCGTTTTCAAAAGAATAATAGGATTTTATCTTATATTATGGAAGATTCCTTTTTAGGTATCGTAGTTGACGGATATTTACAGATTATTAAAGAAGATTACGATGGAAATAAGATGATTGTTGAAAATGTAGTTGCCAATTCTTTGTTTGGCTCCATGTTTATTCCTTTTACTAATAACGAGTATAGTATTATTGCAAAAGAAAATTCCAAAGTTATATTATTTGACTTTGAAGAATTAACAAATAATAACTTAAATACCTCTTTTAAACAAAATGAATATCCTGTTTTTTTAAGAAATCTACTAAAGATTATGTCAAAAGAAATTTTTTCAAAAAATGAAAGAATTGATATTCTATCCAATAAGACCATTCGTGATCGATTACTATCTTACTTTAAAAAAGAATCAAAAAAAGTTGGCTCAAAAACAATTTATCTTCCTTTTTCTTTTACTGATTTTGCAGAATATTTAGCTATTGATCGCTCTGCCATGAACCGAGAATTAAAACATTTAAAAGAAGAAAAATTAATAGAAGTAAAAGGAAGAAGAATTAAATTATTATATTATGTGAATGAATAATAAATTAGATTACATTTTATGGTTAATATGATAGAATAAGTAAGAAGGAGAAAGTAAATGAAAAAAGTAGTAATTGCTGGCAGTGCTAGTCTCCAGCACGAAATAGAGAAATTGATAAAAATATTGAAAAAGAAAAATTACCAAGTATTAGATTATCCAAAACCAATAGAAGAAGAAAAATTTATAGAATTATACCCAAACATACATATTGAATTTCTACAAAATATTACCAAAACAGATATGCTATTTCTTATGAATGAAGATAAAAATGGCATAGAAGGATATATTGGATATGAGGCATATGCTGAATTACTTTTTGGATTATCACAGAATTTAATTCATCAAAAAAATATAGAATTGGTAATTTATAAAATGCCAAGTACAAACGTAGGGTGTTATGAAGAAATTAACTTATGGTTGAAACTTGGGTGGATTACATTATGGAAAGAGGAAAAAGAATGACTTTAAGAAACCAAATAGAAAATTATGTACCTTTTGATAAAGAGGAAGAAAAAGTAAAAGAATATTTATTAAAGTGGATAGATACTTTTGATGATGTCTTAACTAGAGAAAATGAATTTGGTCATTTTGCTGCTTCTGCTTTTGTAGTGAATAAAACTAGAGATAAAATGCTCGTTGTTTATCATAATATATATGATGCTTGGATTTTTCCTGGCGGACATGCCGATGGAGAAGAAAATTTATTATCAGTAGCCATTCGGGAAGTAGAAGAAGAAACCGGTTTAAAAACAAAAGTTTTGGATTCATCTATCTATGCTATTTCAGCATCCCCTATCATTGGTCATATAAAAAGAGGAAATTATATACCTGCTCATACTCATCTAGATGTGATTTATCTATTAGAAGCAGATGAATCGTTACCATTAAATTATAGAGAAGAAGAAAGTAAAGGAGTAAAATGGATTTCTTTTAAGGAAGCAATAGGAGAAGATATCGTAGATTTTATCCGACCTGTTCATAAACGATTAATTAAAAAATTAGAAGGAAAAAGCAATATATAAATATCAAAATAATAGCCATTACTTTTAAAATCAAAGAATATATGTTAGAATAAATAAATATCAGGAGGAAAAGCTATGGAAAGTTTAGAAGAAGAAACCCAAATAGTGGTATTAGAGAGATTATTAGAGGAGATGAAAAGTGTCGAAGAGTTTGCTTCTACTACTTGGAATGCCTCATGGTGGGAACAATGTTCCGATGCCTATAGTAAAGATTTAGCAAATGATAAGGGACTATATTCCCTTTCAAAACTAGAACAAAAATATCAAGGATACTATACTCTATCTAACGTATATAATCAAAACCTAATAACAGGAGAACCATTAAGAAAAGAAATATTAATAGATGAAGATGGAAAGAAGTATGAATGTGAATTTAGAAGAATTGATTGGAATAATATGAATTCTAATAAATCAAAAAGATTTTTCTCATTCAAGAGTAATGGGGATATCCATTTTTCAAAAGAAAATAAAAAAACATTAACCCTACAACATCCTAAAAACACTTCGTATGAAGCTAATTATAATGTCTTATCAGATAATTTTATGATAAAGATATCCATTAGTCAGTTAACTCAAACTTCAGATTGGAGAAACTGTAACGTAGAAAAACATGATTATATTACTATTTCCCTTAATGAAAATTTCTTAATAGAAAGACTAAACGATATTGAAATCATATATAACTTAAATACTGGTATGAAAAGTGTTAAAATAGTAAAAGAATACGATAAACGAAATAGAAAGAACAATACTTCTAGTGATTTCGAAGTTACACTAAATTCTGACGATACATTAATAAAAGGAGTAGCAGTTATTAATACTCATAAGGGAAATGGTAAAATAAATGGAACTTATCGATTTGATGTAAGCAGAAACAAAGGAGTTCGTGCTAACTTTTACTCTAGAACAGGAATTAGGGTGAACTTAATAGAAAATCTTAATCTTTTGCAAACTCCAAATCAGCTATTATTAACGGAATCTGGTGATAAAAATAGTAGTGCCATTGTCTTAGATTTTACAAACTCATCACAAAAAGCGATTCTTAAAAATCTAAGTCAAAAAGAAATAACTTTTGATTCTTCTGACTTTAATATGGAAAAAATAAGACAAGCAGAACAAAATGTAATAGAAAAATTGAAAAGCATGAAAGGAGAATTACCTTTAACTGGTTTAGTTAAAAGAGTCAACAATTATTTAAATTTAATAGACAAAAAGCAAAAAACTTTAAAAATAACAATGCAAAAGAAGTAATAGAGTGTGCCATAAAATTTGTGTAAATGGAAACTTTCTACGATAGAAGCAATAAAATACTTTGCTTCTTTTTGTTATCTAAATAATATCCTATATATTTTAATTGTTAAAAACTTAATTTCTATCATTCGTCATTATGTACAGACTTTAATGTTTCATTTAGAAAATACTATTATATTTATCCAATATGTATTTTATTATGGAAGATAATTCTTCCCTATTAATAATTTTTTTACATGTAAAAACCACTGCAACCCCTGTTACAATGGTCTATATCTTCAATACAAATTCCTGTATTTATTCCCTAATGGAGGGGCCTAACGGATTTGAACCGATGATCAGGGTGTTGCAGACCCACGCCTTACCACTTGGCTAAAGCCCCATACAAATAAGATTATATCAAAGGATGCATTATTTTTCAAGTATCTTATTGAATTATATTAGTCAAGCGAAAAATATATGCTACTTTTCATAAACATCGAATATATTTCGATAATTATAAACAAGTTCCCTATTAAGTGCCGCCTTTCTCAAACCCTTTTTATCACTATAATAGAATACAGTGTCACCGCTAACTCCAAACACCTTATCATTTACGATTTTCATTTCTTTAAATCCATCTATTTTAAATAATAATATTTTATAATCAATATAATCTCCTACTATTTTATAAACACTACCATCGCTATCTAAGAAATACTTATTTTTTAAGGTTTTAAATATCTGTTTATCAGGATACTTTTGTTGTAGTTTTTCATCTATTTTTGGAAGATTAAAATACTTTCTAGTACTTACTAATTCATTCATATCGATATCAACAAGCTTTTCTCCATCAAAGAATTTACCTTTATCATTGGTACTAACCTCTTTTAATTCTTCATCACTTGGATCTAATATATATTGTTTTCTATTGTCAATATCCGTATAATATAATTTTTTATTATAAATTCCATTGAAATAACTATTTTTAGAAATGGTAAAATCAGAATCAATCTGTGCTCTTCCTCCATCTTTAATATTAACTACATAGAAAGAGCCATATTCTGTATTATCGGTATTAATAGAAATATAAAACTTATCTACAAGTCTTGCAAAATCATTCTCATAATGGTCATAGCGTAAAAAGTCTCTATATTCTATTTCTCCATTATTTAAAATATATACTCCATTATATCCCCATAAAGTAAGATACAAACTTTCATCTAACTCATCATAAATAGAAATCTTTTTCCCATTTCCATAAGAAGACTTTATCGGAGTCTCTTTATCTAATTCTTCATTTAAAGTATACCCTTCTTTTTTTAAATTAGCAGTGAAATTTAAAACATTATTATTTCCTGCTTGTTTTAAAAAAGTAGTACTTACTTGAGTTTCTCCTAATTTACATAATACACTATCAATTGCTTTCTTTTTAAACACTGGTGCAATACAATATAAATTATTATTTTGATACGTTTTTATCTCTTTAATAATTCTAGATTGCCGATTTAAATTTCTATCGATACTATAGACAAAATTCTTTTTATTTTGATCGGTAATTAAAAAATAATACATATTGTATTTTCTCTCTTTTTCAAAATTTTCATGAATCATATAAGCATTATTCGAAGTTTTTAGAGAATATACGGCATCGTGTTTATTCATTAAGAACATGACAAAAAATTGATATAATAAGGACAATGCCCCCAAAATAAATACAATATTTATCATCTTCTTCATAGTATCACCTTATATTAATTATAACAAAAAAAACAGACAAGTAAAGTCTATTTTTTGGAAATTCCTTTATATCCATACTTTTTCTTTGCTTCCATCATCACAGAAGAAATATTAGTTTCAATTTCACTTAAAGAAGATTTATCGATATTAGAAAGTGTGACATATTCTTTTACATAATCAATATGTAACTTTCCCCAAATAATTCCACCTAATACTTTTAAATCATTAAACATATCTGGTGTAATAGAATCTAAAAAGTAACCAAAAACAACACGTTTTCTTCCAATTAAAATCCGCTCTGATGTTACTGCAACGACAGCTGTTGAAATGATATTAAATGGATTATCATTTTTTTGAGCAACAAATACATATAATACTTTTTCACCAGGATTTAAATGTTTTTCAATCACATTAGAATTTTTTTTCAGTCTCCATGCAATTGTCATAGGATACTTTCTTTTAAATTCTAATGCTTTCTTATAAATCTTATCCATACTATCTTACTCCATAAATCCATATTCTTTAAAGAAGGACATATAATTATCTTTTGTTACCAAACCATCTATTTTATCCACTATTTTCCCATCTTGTACTACTAACATAAGAGGAGTCCCAAAACCTTCTTTAAAATAATCATTCGATTCCATTATTTTTTGTCTATCTTCATCTGATAAATTTCCCGTATTTAAATAATTTATTTCAACTTTGTACTGATAAATTAAGTTTTCAAGTATTGGAGTCGCAATCTTACAATACTGACAAGTTGGACTAGAGAATAAAACTAGCTTTTGATCACTTCCACCATATATATTTAAATAATCATCTGTTGATATTTCATGAGGAGCCACTCTTTCCTCATCTTTTACTTCTCCTGCGTCTTTCGTAGCAATTTGTAAAATATCCTCTTCATTACCTATATTGTTATTGGATGTATTCTTACTATACTTTTCAGAATTAGCATTGGATGCTGCAAAGGATACGATACAAACCAAAAATACAATTGCAATAACAGCAAGGTACTGAAATAATCTTTTCTTTTCCAATTCAATTACTATCTTATCTTCTTTCATAATAATCCCTTCCTTTTATGTATTATACCATATTATTTTTTATCTTCCTAATATAAATTTAATAAAAAAAGAATACTAGGGTTACGTTCTAGTATTCACCTTTGAACAAGTAATAAATTCTTGAAAGATTTTTCGGTTATCACTATCGTAATCAATCATTCTCTCTGGATGCCATTGTACTCCTATTTGAAAGGGATGAGCACTATTTTCTAAGGCTTCTATGATTCCATCTTCACTTTTTCCAACAATATCAAAGTATTTTGATTCTCTTACGGTTTGATAATGATAAGTATTTACTTTAATTTTCTCTTTCCCAATGATTTCTTTTAATTTTGAGTTATTAAAAAATACTTCATGTTGATAACCTTCTCCTTGATGATGATTGCGTACGGGTTCTAACTTATGGTCTGTCTGATAAAGTGCCATCGATTGCATTCCTTGGCATATTCCTAAAAGTGGTAAATCAGACTTTCGTGCATATTCTATAAAAACATCATCTAATGGTTCTTTGGTGTTTCCACCAGTAATTAAAAGACCATTGCAGATAGATAGAAGCTCTTGATTGTACTCGCCTATTAATAATGGAGTCCCACCAAATCTTTTAATAGCTTCTATATACCTTTCATTATTATTTCCTAGATTTTCTAATCTTTCTAATATTCCTATTATAATCATTTTATACAAAAAGATAGTAAATTACTATCTTAACTTTCCTTTGATTCCTTTCATTCCTTTGATACCACCATTCATAGAGAATCCTCTTAATATATTTGATGAGAAGGAATGTGTTTTACTTGTTCTTTTCTTATAATCTTTAATTCCAATATTAATCACTTCATCTAATAATTCATTATATTTTACGCCAGTTGGTTCCCATAGATAGAAAGATAAGCTTCCTGGAATAGAATTTAGCTCATTAACATATACTTTCTTTTTCTTATCATCAATTAAGAAATCAATTCGACAAACACCAGAGGAACCAATCGCTTTAAAAGCTTGAACTGCTAGTGTCTCAATTTCCTCTTTTAACTTATCATCCATATCTGCAGGTATTTTTCGATCTGCTGTTTCCATCCCTTTACAATTGCGACCAGTAGGAACTTTGTACCCACCTTTCATCTTTTTTCCACCATTAATATATTTATCATCATAGGTTAAAAATTTATTCTTTGTCATTACTTCCTCTATGACACTTAATTTTTGTGATTCGTAATTACCTACCACACTAATATTAACTTCTTTCAAATTGGAAACAACTTCTTCTACTACAATCTTATGATCATATTGCATCGCATCTTCAATAGCAGCTTCTAATTCTTTATCATTCTCTGCAATTTTAATTCCCACACTACTACCCGTAGTTGCTGGTTTAATTATAACAGGGTATTTTAGCTTTTTAACTTCGGCAAGGACTTCATCCATATTATTTTTATAATCCGAATCATAAAACCAAGTATACTTTGTCATTGGTAACTTCTCATGCTCAAAGATAGCTTTCATAAATACTTTATCTTGTCCTGCAACAGAGGCATAAACATCTCCTCCAACAAATGGGATACCAATTGATTGAAGATAACCTTGTAATCCTCCATCTTCTACATTAGTACCATGTACAATTGGAAAAGCAATGTCAATATCCGTTACGGTAGTATGTGGAAATTTTTTATTTTGTAATATATAACTACCTTTATTAAAATATAAAACTACATTTTTCCCATATTTTTTTATTAAATTTAAGTCTTCATACATCTCGATATCTTTTAACATATCCCCTGTATACCATTCTCTATCTTTTGTAATATAGATAGGAATAATATCATATTTTTCTTGATCTAATTTATTCATTGCTTGGATAGCAGAGATTATACTAACTTCATGTTCTACACTTTCTCCACCAAAAATAACACCAACTTTAATTTTCATCAAAACATCTCCTATTCATTATAAGTATCGGGTAAATCATTTTCAAATAAGGCATATACCTCATTTTTACCTTTTAAAGTTGCAATAAACTTGTAAGCTTCTCTTACATCATTATAAACAACAATATTTTCTTTTTCAAAACCATTATCAATCAATCCTTCATAGATAGGTCTTGTATGATTTTCACCAATTAACACTGCATAATCCGCAACACTAGCAATTTGTCTACCAAATTCTTTGTTATAGAAATCTTCTTTATCGGCAAGTTCTATCATTCCAGGTGTTACTACTACTTTGGTTCCTGGCATCATTCCAAGTACTTCTACTGCATTTTTTGCTCCTACAGGATTGGAGTTATAAGCATCATCAATCATATAGAATCCATTCAATTTCTTTAATTCTAGACGATGTTCTACGGCATTAACTCCTTTTACTGCTTGTTGTAATTTTGAGATTTCAATTCCAAATTCACGTCCAAGAGCAAGTCCTGCTAAAATATTATAAACATTGTGCTTTCCAAGTAGTTTCGTTTGAAATTCATACTTTTTCTTATCTCCTTTGAAGGATACTTTAAAGGTAGTTCCTTTATTATTACACTTAATATCAGAAGCTCTTACATCTACCTCTTTATTATCAATACCAATCCATACTATTTTAACATCATTTTTTAAATCATACTCTACTTGCTTCTCATCATCTCCATTTAAAACTCCAATACCATCACTTGGAAGGGATTCAATCAACTCGAATTTTCCTTTTTGAATATTTTCCTCACTTCCAAAACTTTCTAAATGTGCCGTTCCAATTCTTGTTAGAATACCATATTTTGGTTTTACAAAATCACAAAGTCCTTTAATTTCACCACGCACATATGCACCCATTTCGGCAATAAATATTTCGGTAAATTTATCCATATGATTATTAATCGTAATCATAAGTCCATTTGGAGTATTTAAGTTTCTAGGTGTTGGTAAAGTATTGTATTTAATATTTAGGATGTCTGCTAAAATATTTTTACTACTTGTTTTACCATAACTTCCTGTAATACCAATTACCTTTAAATCTGGCATACTCTTTAACTTTGATTTTGCTTGATGAAGAAAATGATAATACACGCCTCTTTCATAGGGATGATTAATCAAACAAGCAAGATAAACAACAAATTTATTGATATAGGTCATAACAGCAAGCACTAATAACATGTTATACATAAATTGAGTATTATCTATATGAAGAACTAAGATAATAACTGGTATTAAATATAATACTGTAGTGGTAAAAATAAGTCTTTGTACACGTTTCGTTACCACTAATGGTTTTTTCTGTTGACTATTTTTTTGGAATTGATACATTCTATAAATTTCTATCACATAAAGTAATATTAGTAAAATTAAAAAGGCAGTAAGAATATCCTCCATTCCTATTAATACAAAGGTAGAAATCAAGATTACTACCAAAGATAGTATTTGAAAATTAAAATAAATATTATAATTTTTTCCTACCCATTTAAGATAACGATTATTTTCATTATATAAGTTTTGTTGTAACATATGTAGGGAGTTTTTGGAATCAAAAAATATAGTAATTCCAATCATAATTAATAAAATATAAATCAGCATTTTAATTACCTCCTTCTAAAAATGCAGTAATAATTTTAACGACTTGGTATAAATTTTCTAAATAAGCATAATGAGTACCTGGAAGAGTAATGAGGGCAGCATCCTCTATGATTTTTTCTAGTTCTTTGGCATCCTCAATAGGAGCTTCGATATCATCCATTCCCCATACTAGCAAAGCAGGTATTTTTATTTTTTTAGCACTAGAGGATAAATCTTCATTTACTGTATTAACAAGTGTTTGTCGCATAATAGGACTGGCCGCTTTATAATCTCTAGAGCCAATATATTTCTTCATTTTTTCTCCTATTTGATTCATACCAGGAAGTGTTTTTAATTTCTTTAAAACCTTTACTTTCCTTGTCATGACTTCTTTTGTTCGAATACAAGGAGAACCAAATAGAATTAGTTTAGAAGATTCATTATTCGCAACATATTTAATCGCTACTCTTCCACCAAAAGAATGACCTATCACAATTGGCTTTTTGATACCGAGTTTTTTCATTAACTCTTTCACTACATCTACATAGTCATCAATGCTCCATGCCTCTTTTGGTTCTTCACTTTCTCCAAAACCTGGAAAATCTAATATCGTAATTCGATATTTTTCTGAAAAATGATCTCCAATTGGCTTCATCATTTCTATATTTTGACCCCAACCATGTAATAATAAAATATCTTCTTTACCCTTACCATATTGTATGTAATTAACATCTATATCTTTAATACTTATTTTCATATGTTAGTCACCATCTTGATTATATCACACAATAGGAGAAAAAAGCCAATAAAAAAGACAATTTTTATTTTGTCTTCTTTAATACTTTTTCATCTGGTGAAAATAGAACAGGACAATGTGTCGTTGTTTTTGTTATATCAATCGTTCGATCTGATACGGTCTCTGGTATACCTAAAAGCTCCTCTGGGAAAAACGCTCCCGCAAAATGACGTCCATTTTTCTGTATTTGACCATTAAATGTAGCAGAATTGGAATAGAAATTATCATCTGTAATAGTATCAATTGGCGATACCTCTATCCTATTAGGAGCAATATTTCTATCTAACAATTGATTTCTTACCGCACTTTTTAAATCGATATGGAAGAGACCATCTTTTCCTTCGGTAATATATTTCTCCCAAAACTTTTGCTCTTTCGCCCAATTTGGCCATTTGTCATACGTCCAACTATTACCAGCACAAGCAGATACATAGGTATAAATATCTTCATCCTTACTTCGATAAGAGTTATATAAGGCATCTGCTACTAACATTGGCATTTTTTTGTCTATAAGTTCTGCACTACAATGACCAACTGCCACTACCTTTTGCTTGGTATCGTAAGCCATGACAACAGGACAATCAGCTACTGGATGACCAATTACTACACCTGGTACTTTCGTAACTACAATATCTTCACTAATATCAGACCAACCATTCGGATATGCTTCTACGTACTCTTTATCAATTTCCTTCCATGTACCTCTTTTATGTAATTGATCTGCCATATACATTTTACGACCATCTACACCTAAGTCTCTCCCCAAAGCCCGACGTGCAATATTATGAACTGCTTTTCTGTCATTAGCACTGTATCCTTCTGGATAAAACTTAGCGGCAGTATTCATATTTCCGAATTTATTACCTGTTTCAAATATTTTTAAATTTTTTATCATTTTCATTTCCCCCTTCATTGAAAATCTCCTATAGTATACAACAAAACTTGCAAAATTACAAGAAAAACTTTATCTTTTCTTTACCATGATAGAATAAAAACGATACTTCACCAAGATTATTAAACAACCAAAAAAGAAATCAATCTACAATTTCTCTTTTATCGAATTTCTCTTTTCTTTTAAAATCTTATATTGATTTGCTTCTTTTATAAAATAATCAATAATTAATTTAGAATTCGTATCATACGAATAACTTCTTTCTGGATGCCATTGTACTCCGATATGAAAAGTTTTTTCAGGAAGTTCTAATGCTTCAATAAGTCCATCGGGCGAAGTTGCCGTTATCTGATAAAGATGATTTTTGGTAGCATGGTAATTATGAAAACTATTTACTTCAATTTCTTCTTGTTCTAGAATGCGATATAACATAGAATTTTTATCAATCTTTACCGTATGACAAAAGATGTCTTCTTGTTTTTGATTATGATTGATATCTGTCTCATTCTTTTCCAAATGGACCTCTTCTTGATAACAACTCATCATTTGCATACTTAAACAAACACCAAGAGTCGGTATATCTTTTTTTATCGCATAATCTAAAATATACTGATCAAATGGTGTAAATTTCATTCCACCTGGTAAGAACAAACCATCACAAGAATCTAACATCTTATTAATTCTTACTTTTTCTTCTTCTCTAAGTTCTGGAAAATCCTTATTTCTTGTTGTCATATAATTTACATTTTGAATTGGTACGATTAAAAAGATATCGGCTCCTGCACTTTGTAAAGACAGGCGTAAACTTTCATAAATATATAAGATTGGCTTACTTTCTAATTTACTATAATCATAACGAACTGGTACTCCAATTACTGGCATATTCTTTCCTCCTTATGAAGAAAAACACCTAAAGTGTTTTCTCATCTTCATGTATTTTTTCAATGACATCTTCGATATGTTCTCCATATTCTATCGATTCATCATAAATAAATTTTAATTCAGGAGTATGTCTTACTTCAATTCTTTTCGATAATTCTCCTCGAATAAAATGACTTGCTCCGTTTAAGGCTTCCAAAGTAGAAGCTTTTTTCTCTACATTCAGTACCGTAAAATACACTTTTGCAAAACTCAAATCACTAGTAATATCTACTCCTGTGATAGTGACAAACTGAATATCTTCATCCTTTATTTCCGTCATTAGAATCTTACTAATCTCTTCCATTACGGTATGATTTAATCTCTCTATTTTTACACTTGCCATATCATTCTCCTACATTCTTTCTATCTTTTTACTTCAATCAGTTCATAGACTTCTATGATATCTTTCTCTTTATAATCTTGACAATTTTCTAAGGTAATTCCACAATCCATATCTTTTCTTACTTCTTTTACTTGATCTTTTTCATGTTGTAATGTCTTTACTTTACCATTATAAACAACGATACCATCACGAACAATTCTAGCACTCAAATTATTTTTAACCGTACCTGTTAAAACGTGGCAACCAGCAATTAATCCTACTTTTGAGAATTTAAATAATTGTCTGATTTCTGCTGTTCCTACCACACTTTCCTCATACTCTGGATCTAACATTCCTTTCATGGCATCTTCCATATCTTCTACTACCTTATAAATAATGTCATAAGTTCTGATTTCTACTCCATAATTTTTGGCAATGTCTAAAGTATTCTGGTTTGCTCTTACATTAAATCCAATAATGAAAGCATTCGATGCAGATGCCAAAACAATATCACTTTCGGTAATCGCACCTACACTATTTCTAATAATATTTATCTTTACACCATCTACTTCTATTTTTTCAAGTGAAGATTTAACTGCTTCCGAACTTCCATTAACATCGGCTTTGATAATTATATTAATCTCTTTGATACCTTCTTGAATTTTTCCAAATAAATCATCTAGGGTCATCCCTGTTCTGTTGGTATCTTGTTCTCTAGAACGAACTTTTCTTTCTTCGGCAATGGATTTTGCTTGTTTTTCCGTTTCAAATGCCATAAATTTATCTCCTGCGGATGGTACTTCTGAAATTCCTGTTACCTCTACGGGAGTAGAAGGAACCGCTTCCACAATATTCTGACCCAAATCATTTTTTAAGGTTCTAATTTTTCCATAACTCGTTCCAATCACAATAGGATCTCCTAATCTTAACGTTCCACTTTGAATTAGTAAAGAAACAACAGAACCAATTTGCTTATCTTTTTTTGCCTCAATAACGGTACCTGTTGCATAGCGATTTGGATTAGCTTTTAATTCTTGCATCTCCGCAACTAATAATACATTGGAAAGTAAATTATCTACACCTAACCCAGTTAAAGCAGAGATTTTACAAATCATGGTATCTCCACCCCATTCTTCTGGCGTAAGACCATTTTCTACTAATTCCGTCATGATTCTTTCCACATTGGCATCTTCTTTATCAATTTTATTAATGGCAACAATAATAGGAACATCTGCTGCTTTGGCATGATCGATAGCTTCTTTTGTTTGTGGCATAATACCATCATCCGCTGCTACTATGATGATAACGATATCGGTAACCGAAGCTCCTCTTGCTCTCATTTCCGTAAAAGCTTCATGTCCTGGTGTATCAATAAAAGTAATTCTTTTATCATTGCAAGTTACGGAATAGGCACCAATTGCCTGAGTAATTCCTCCAGCTTCATTACTTGCTACATGACTTTTACGAATATAATCCAAAAGAGTTGTTTTTCCATGATCGACATGTCCCATAATCGTAACAACAGGGGCTCTTTCGATTAAGTTTTCTGCATCTTCTTCAATTTCATAATTTTCAAAATTAGAGATATCTTGCGTTTCCTCTCTTTTTAATTCTTTATTGTAATCTGCTACTAACACTTCACAAGTTTCAAAGTCAATACTTTGATTTTGTGAAGCCATTACTCCTAGTGACATTACTTTTTTGATTAATTCTGTACTAGATACCGAAAGTAAATTAGCAAGTTCCGAAATCGTCATTCCCTCTTTATATAAAATTACATTTTCATCTTTTTTGATTTCATTACTTTGTAATTTTTCACGATGTTTGTAGATTTTTTTTCTCTCTTTTATAAAATTGGTTTTCGCTTCTTGCTTTTTCACAGAACTTTTCTTTAGTTTTTGAAAATTTTCTTGATTATCTAAATCAAAACTTGTTAATGATGCAAGCTTTTCTGCTTTATCTTCGATTTCTTCTTCGTAGGATTCTTCCTCACTATCGGAAACATAATCCTCTTGATCTTGTATTTCATTATCTAATAAGATAATATCATCTTCTGTTAACTGTGAGTTTTCATCTTCATAAGTTATTCCTATTTTATCACACATCTTTTTCACAACTTGAATATCAAGACCTGTATCTTCTGCATACTCTAATAAATTCATCATCTTTCCTCACCTCTTTCAATTATTTCTTTTATTTGTTCATAAACACAATCATCCATTTCTGTTTCTAGTCTTTTTTCTAAAATTTTACTTTTTTTCGCTTTTTCTAACACTTCCATGCTTTTTTTAATATAAGCACCTCTACCATTTATTTTCCCTGTCTCATCAGCAACCACACCATCTTCTTTGGTTCTAACAATACGAAGTAACTCTTTTTTTGGTAAAACTTCTTTGGTAACGACACAAGTTCTTAAAGGAATTTTTCTTACTTTCACTTTTGATTCCTCCTTTTTTATTCTTCTCTAAAATTAATACCCTCACTTGCTGCCTCTTCTTGTGTTTTAATATCAATTTTATAATGAGTTAGACGACTAGCAAGTCTAGCATTTTGTCCTTTTTTACCAATTGCTAGAGAATAATTTTCCTTATCTGCAATTACCATCGCTTCTTGCTTTTTCGGATCCGTTATGGCAACCGTTAAATTTTTAGCAGGTGATAATGCATTCTCAATAAAGATAGAAGGATCTTTATCATATCTTACAATATCAATCTTTTCTCCACCTAACTCTTCGATAATGTGAGCAATACGACTTCCTTTTTCTCCAATACAAGCTCCAATTGGATCGATATTAGCACGTTCTGAATAAACGGCTACTTTACTTCGAAATCCTGCCTCTCTTGCAACACTATAAAGTAGGACAGCACCATCTGATAACTCTGGTATTTCATGTTCAAATAGGCGTTTTACAAAACCATAGTGACTTCTAGAAAGTAGAATAAGTAAGCTTTTTCCATTATTATCTACTTTTGATACGTATACTTTAATTTGACTACCCATTTCTATCTTTTCCCCAGGAATGGTATCTTTTTTTGGTAAAATACCATTAGTTCTTCCAAGGTCAATAAAATAATTATCCGTATCTTCTAAAGCAACCGTACCAATTAACATCTCATCTTGCTTATCCCCAAACTCGTCCATAATGCTATTTCTTTCTGCTTCTCTCATTTTTTGAACAATTACTTGTTTGGCAGTAGATGCTGCAACACGTCCAAAGTCTTTTGGGGTAACTTCCGTATCCAAAGTATCCCCTACTTCTAATGTTTTGTCTTCTCTTCTCGCATCACTAAGCCTAATTTCAATATCTGGTTTAAAGATATCTTCTTCAATTTCATTTCCTTCCTCATCCACTTCAAAGTTATCAGAATAATCATCTGGTTTATCATCTGAAACCACGGTTAAATAGGAGTATACCTTAATTTCTCCTGTTTCACGACTGATTAAAACCTTTACATTGGTTTTATGAAAATTTTTCTTATAAGCAGATGTTAGGGCAAGTTCCATTGCCTCAAATACTTCTTCTCTATCAATTCCTTTTTCTTTCACAATATTATCAACAGCACTTAAAAATTCTTTACTATTCATTACTACTATCTCCTTTTTCCTCCGAATAAATATCTAATTCATCATAATCATGAGCAATTACATCTGTCTCATCCATTATTTTATTAATGATTCTTGATGCTTCTGTAATCCGATTTAAATCAATTACTTCCTCACTATCTAAGACAATATTAAATATGATTTTTCCTTCTTCCGTAGTTTTAAAAGCATCACTAACATATATGTTTAATTCTTTTATTTTAGAATTAACAAGATTACTTACTACTTCTTTTATAAATAGCACCTCCCTATCATGAGAAAAGAGTGGAAATTTTCTTCCACTCCTCCTTTCTTTTTTATAGTATACCATACTTTTTTCTTTTTTCAAAGAATTTTCTTTTCTTGTTCTTCTAGTTATCCTGGCTACGTTACTAAAAAAAGAAACTATTTTATTTTATCCCCTTTTGTTATCTTTTACTAATTGCTTATTTTGTTGGTTTTCTGAATTTTTTCTCTTTGTTCGATGCTACTTGCAATGAGACAATTAAATCGATTCGTAAATTCCAAATGATCCATGTTAGGATTTTCTTTCATAATTCCTAGTGCCATTGTTTGTAAATTATCAAACTTTTCCTCAACTTGTTTTTCATCACTGATGTCAAAATTAGTTAAATAATTTTCCGCATGTACAACATATTTAGAATCAAAAAAATATTCATTTTTTCCTTTTCCACAAAATAAACAGCGATAATCATTATTTAGAGTAGATGGATTCATTCCTAAATGAACACTAACATGATTACAAGAGTTTTCTTCTTCTTGAAACTGTTCATTTATTATAGATAATTCTCTTTCTAATTTCTTTTTTTTCTCTCTCAATTCTATTATAGATTGAATTGTTTTTATACTATTCATTTTTGCATCTCCCTTCTTCTAATAGAATATATTCTTCCATGGAAAAAGTAAAGAAATAATATCTTAATTCTTTACTTTTTATTTAAATTCGTATCTTTTCCTAAAACAAACTTCGCAACTTTTTGAGAATCATCTGCATCAATATTATCCGTTTCTATCACATCACTCGCTTTAAATTCTAACGAATCATGAGCATAAGTCTTTTTGGATAAAACTTGTTTCACTAACTCATTATAATCATCTGCATCCACAATACCTTCTTTGGTTACTTCACCTCTTACTACGATATAAACACTATCATAGACTTTGTTTTTATATTCTAGTCTAATTATTTGTCCTGTTGCTACGGTTGTTGCTTTCGTATCCGTAATTTCTACATTATCGATTGTATAGAATTTAATTAGTTCTTTTTCATTTTTAAGCTTCGATAGAAAGGTATCTAAATCTTCAAGAGGCTCGGCTCCAATAATTAGATGTTGAATTTGGCTATTATCGTTTAAGAATAATACATCCCTTCTTACATCATAGATATCACTACTAATTTTTAAGTTTACTACTCGAACCTTAATCTGTTTTTCTATGGTATTATCTCTTGCACTGGATACCGTGATGATAGCTTCTCCTAATTTTTTTGCTTCTAAAGTACCATCGGTTACGGTTACTATATCCGTATCACTACTTTGCCATACCAGTTCTTTATAAGTTGCATCACTTGGCGTAATTTTCACTTCCACAACTTCAATATCGCCAACATCCATTAGAATTTCTTCTGGAACTTCAATATCGGTTATTTTCTTTTCCCGAATTACTTTAATATGGACTTCTTTTGTAGTGCCATCTTCTGCTTCTACCGTAATTGTAATATTATTTTCTCCATAGTTCAAAGTATTATTTTTGTCACCAGAGACCGTTGCTCTTTTGCTTTCTAGTTGTACATCAAAATCAATGGTATCAATATCACTACCTACTTCCACTTCATAAGTATCGATTTCACTACTATAACTTGGAGAAAGGCTTCCATGCGATGGAATAATATTCGTAATATTAGTATTGGATGATTTTTCTCTTGTAGCTTCAATGACATAAGTATTAACGGTTCCATCTTCTGCCGTTACTACGATTTCATAACGATTGATACCCGTTACTACCGTTTGCATTCCATCTCCTGAAATCGTTGCTTTCTCATCTTCTTTTGTGGCAGTAATCTCTAACGTATCTACTTCACTATCCAAATCTAAGGTATAGTGGTTATGATCTTTATCAAAAGCAGGTGATAACACTCCATGGTCTACCGATAAATTACTTAATAACGCATTACTAGATTCTAATATTTCTAAATGAATCGTATATGTTGTTGTACTACTTTTATCTGCACTTTCTACTACGATTTCATATACGGTATGCGAAGAATCAAAGGTAAACGTACTTGGAATCGTAACAGTTGCATCACTATCGGTTGGGATTGCTTCCACATCGCTTGACGGAATCGTCGTAATATTTTTTGGAACTTTCAAAGTATATTCTGTTTTGTTTGAAGAAAATGTCTCTGTAAAGTTTCCAAAACTAAATTCTAGTTTTGAAAGTGTAGAATCACTTCCTTTTTCTCTATCAATGGCAATCGTATACGTTTTCTTTGTAAATCCATCTTTTGCTGTTACTACAATCGTATAGATATTTGTTGCTAAACTTGAAAGAGTAAGAGAAGATGTTTTAGAAACCGTTGCCTTACTATCCAGTGGAGTTGCAACTACCTCACTAGATAAAAGTACATATTTATTATTTGGTACGGTTAATGTATAGGAATAAATATCTTTATCAAAAGTCTCATTCAAGGTGTAACCATTAATCTCTAAATTTGCAAGTCTTGCTTCATCTGTTTTTTCTTTATAAACATTAATCGTATATTTATGGATACTTCCATCCTCTGCTTCTACTACAATTTCTCTTTTTGATAGTCCATCTGGAACTGTCTCTACGGCAATTCCTGTTACTTTAGAAGAAGCATCTTCTTTTACTACATTAAAGGATAAAACAGATGCACTAGCATCTAGGACAAGGCTATACTCATCTTGATTCGAACTAAAGCTTGGAGATAACGTTCCAATACTTGGAATAATATTAAGTAGATTATTGTTATCTGATTTTTCTTTATTGACTGTTAATTGATAAATGTTAATCTCTCCATCTTCACTGGTTACCGTAATTTGGTATTGGTTTGCTCCTGATTTTACGGTTTTCACACCAAGTCCTTTTACAGTAGCGTTTTCTTCTGCTTTTCCAAGGATTTCAATCGTCTTCGTTTCTTTTGGAACGTTTAAGCTATACTCTAGTACCTCTTTATTAAAGTCTGGAGTTAACGTTTGTAATTCTCCCTCTATTTTTACCTGTAAATTTAATAAATGATTCTTTGTCTTTCTTTCTCTAATAATATTTACATGGTAAACTCTGGAAACTCCTGTTGGCGTTTCGACTTTTAAATCTATTTTATTATCTCCTGGTACTAAGGAATAAGTACCTGGTCCAGTTACGGTATTCGTAGAAACTTCAGGTTCTGCTAATACCTCGATACTATCGACTTCATTACCAACATTGACGGTATAATCTAGCGTTGTTTTGATAAAGTTTGGTGTAAGAGTTCCCTGACTCGTATAAATATAAGATAAGTAAGTATTGGAATAATTTTGTTTATTGACATTTAACGTGTAAGTAGAAGTATCACCACCTAAACTATCGGTTACGATAATTTTTACGATATTCATCCCTACTATAAAGTCGCTATTTCCTACCACACGATAAGTAGCATTTGGATCTTCTGGTACAATATTTAATACAAGAGAATCCACTTCACTATCTACGGATAGATTATAATCAAATACTTCTTTATTAAAGATTTGTGTAAATGAATAACTCTTAGCACTCAAACTTTGTAATTTTGAACTAACTAATTGCTCTCTTCTAACTTTTAATTTATACGTATTAGTAGAGCCATCCTCGGCTGTCACTGTAATATCAATATTATTAATACCAACATTCAAAGAATATTTAGCAAAACCAGATACTTTTGCTTTCGTATCTTCTGCTTTTCCATCGACTAAAATATCATCTACTTCATAAGGAACCACTACTACATAATCGTTGGTTTCTTTTGCAAAAGTTGGATTTAGCGTTCCACTAGAAGTAGTAAGAGACTCTAGGTAATTATTACTACTTGCTTCTCTTGTTACTACAATAGTATAAATCTTCTTCGTTCCAGCTTCACTTTCTACTTCAATTTCAATATTGTTTACTCCAGGCGTTAAGGTAACCTCACCATCACCTCTTACCTGAGCAAGTAAATTTTCTGGTATAGCTTCGATTTGAAGAGTATTTACCTCACTACCAACGGTTGCTGTATATAAAGTAGTTGATTTCTCAAAAACAGGAGAAATAGTTGTTCCATCTACTTTCAATGATTTTAGATTATTATTAATCGATTTACTACGATTAACATTTAAAATATAATCTTTGGTTGTTTTCTTATCTTTTGCTGTTACCCGAACGATTACTTGATTCGAACCTAATTTTAAATCTTTATTACCAATAATCTCTACCGTTGCATCACTATCTAGTGGAACCGCTTGAATCGTTAATTGTGGTTCGGTTGCGACAAGAGTATATTCAAAAGTATCTTTATCAAAACTTGGATTCAATGTGGTATCTGCAATTTGTAAACTAGCCAGTCTTGCTTCATCTACTTCTTTTCTAGTGACTACTACTTGATAGTATCTTATAACGCCTTCCACAGAAGTTACAGCAACACTTAATACGTTTTGGCCAACATTTAAACTATAGTCGGCAAACCCAGTCACCGTTGCATTCTTATCTTCCAATTCCCCACTTAAAGTGATAGTTGTAATATTATTTGGAAGTTCCACTTCATAATAATTGGTATCTGAATCAAAAGGCGGATCAAGAGTTCCTTGATTAACCTCAAGATTAATTAACCGATTACTGGTTGTTCCTGCTTCTTGTCTGACAACAGTTAAATGATAATCTTTTGTTGTGCCATCTTCTGCCGTCACTCGAATGGTTACTGCATTATCTCCTATTTCAAAGTTTTCGTTACCAATTACTTCGTAAGTGGATTTTGGATCTTCTTTCGTAATCGTTAAAGTAAGACTTGTAACACTTTCAATTACTTTTAGTTCATACTCTGTTTTATTCTTTTCAAAAGCTGGATCTAATACACTTTCTTTGGCAATAATCATACTAAGATTTGCATTATTAGAAGCTTCTTTGGTAACTGTTAATCGATATACCTGGGTATCCCCATTTTCGGCTTTCACCGTAATTTCAATATTATTACTTCCTGTTTTTAAAGTGTATTCCCCATTTCCAATCACACTAGCTTTTTGATCTTCACTAACACCAAGAACAGTAAGTTTATCGACATCTGCTCCAACTGTCATCGTATAAGCAAAGCAAGTTTTAACAAAAGTTGGTGAGTATGCTACGGTACTATTTGTAGTAAGCGAAGATAGATAGTTATTATTACTTGCTTCTTTTTCTACTTTAACCATATAAGTTCTAGTAGAGCCATCCTCTGCCGTTACTACAATACTAATCTCATTAAGTCCCGTCTTTAAATTGTAAATTCCTGTACCAGAAACCGTTGCAGAAGAATCTTCTGGTGTGGCACTTACTTTAATCGTTGTAATATTACTTCCTACTGTTATGTTATATTCTTCTAATTCCTTATTAAATTCACTAGTAAGATTATAACAATCTGTATTTAAGTAATTTAAATAATTATTTGTTGCGGCATTTCTCTTAACATGAAGTTTATAAACATTGGTAGTTCCATCTTCTGCTGTTACCGTAATATTTACTATATTATCTGTATTGATTTGGAATCCGTAATTACCTGTTATTTTATATTTTGAAGTAGGAACCGTTGTTTCTACATCTAGATTTAGACTAGTAACACCCGCACTTACTTCTAGGTTATACTCAAAATTGTTACTTTGGAAATTAGGGGACAGGCTACCTTCTAATGCCTCTAATTTCTTTAAAGTAGCATCCGAATTTTTTGCCCGGATAATCACTACTTCATAAACTTGTATAGACCCGTCTTCTGAAGTAGAAGTAATATTAAAAGTATTGGTTCCAATTTTTAAACTTTTTGTTCCTGCTCCTGTTATTGTAGTAAGACTATGTTCAGGAGTTGCAATAATATTTACTTCATCAATCTCATTTCCTACATTTACTGTATAATTTGAAATGATTTTATTAAATTTTGGATTTAAATCAAAAATTTCTGTATCATTGCTTACTTCTAAACTACTTAAGAACGTATTCCCACTTTGTTCTCGGTATACATTGAGAGTATAAGTTTTTGTTTCTTTATTTAAGGCAGTTACTACTATCTCTACTACATTTAATCCTGTTTTAAAATTTTCGTTACCAATTACTTGATAAGTTGCCTTTTGATCTTCTAATACCACATTTAATTCTAATTTCGTATAGGTATTTGGAATAGAGAAGTAATATTCTGTTTTATCTGGATCAAAATGGATTTCTGTTGGTGGATTTAGTACCTCTAACTTTTCAATATTGGCATTTCCTGAAGTATCTTTAATAATCGTGTAAGTATAAGTAGCTACTTTACTGCCATCTTCTGAAGTAACTTCTACGACAAAGGTATTGACATCATCGGCTAAAGTAACTTCTCCATCTCCTTTTACCGTTTGATATTTGTGTCCTTTTTCTACAACAAGTTTTACCTTTTGGATTTTGCTTGGAACAACCATCGTATAAGAAGGGGTATCCGGATTAAATTCTTGATCTTGTTTACAATACCGATTATTCTTTTCGCATAAATTAGGAATCAAACCATCTATTTTTATGTTAATTGGATAAGGATTAGCTGATTTTTCACGTTCTACTTCGATATTATAAATCCTGATATCCCCATTTTCTGCAGTTACCGTAATTGGGAAAGTTGTCTTTCCTGCTGGTACATCTAAGTCGCCAATTCCTGTCACTTCTGCCACTTTATCTTCTGGTACTGCTCCTATATGAATAGTATCATCTTCTGGAGTAAGTTTTAATGTATATTTTTTCTTTAATTTATCAAAATCAGGAGTTAGTGTTCCTTTATCTGTTGTTAATTCTTTTAAATAATTATTTTCACTTCGAGGTTTTGCGGTTTCGATAATAGCATATCCATCTCCATTATTTCCTAGTTGATAACCGCCTGTTGGATTTGGTTGTTCTTCTTCTCCTGAAAACATTTGAATTCGATCGAACTTGTATCCTGAATAATGGGTATTTGTATTACTACTTATGATATTAGTATCCGTTGAATTTTCATCAATGGCAACACAGTCTTCGCATCCTGAGACAAAGGAAGAACCTCCACCTCCAGAATGACCACAACCTGTTCCTGAATAACCACCATAGTAGCCACTTCCAGCTCCTCCTGAACCATCAGAGCAACTTCCTCCTGGCATACCATAACCAAAAGCATAGCCTGAGATTTGGTTTGGAATTGGTTTCGTATTGTATCCCATCGTTCCTTTAATTGTACCTCCAGCACCTCCAATATCAGAATAGTGACCTCCGCCACCACCAGCAGCGACCATAATCCGAGATTTTAAACTATCAAATTCATCCCAACCTGTTAATTTCTTTGATGGAGTAAGACGGATATCCGTAGCTCCACCACCACCGCCACCAGGTTCTGGAGCACTATCTTGATTTGTATCATCTCCACCATTGGCACCACCGTTAAAGCCACCAGGGCCACCAACAAATCTGGAAGTATAAGCACTATCTTTTCCTTCACAACCTACATAAACATACAACTTCGTACCTTTTCTTAAGTAAATCTCTCCTTCTGTATAAGCACCATAACCACCACGATATCTTAATGACCAGTTTGTTCTTCCGTATCCACCTCGTGCACCCCAATTTCTAATTTTATAATAAGTAGAGGCAGGAGCTACGAATTCTTGATACTCTCCTGTACATTGATAAGTAAAGGTTTGATGACCCACTTCAGGTTCTCTAATAATCTTAATTTTATATACTGTAGTATCAACTAAAGGATGCGTAACCGTTATCGTTATTTCATTATCTTCGTCTAAGCTAAGATATTCATTTCCTTTTATTTCCACTTTTGCTTCAGGATCATACGTTTCTGTTTCTATATCATCAATCGACATTCTATTATGTGGTATTTCAATGGTATAATCTGTCACAATACTGATAAATTCTGGATCTAAATCATACTTACCATGATTTAAATCAAGAGATACTAATTTAGTAGAATGTTCACCTGGTGCTAATGCTCCTCTTGTTGCTGTTACTTGATACGTTCTTTCTTCACCATTTGGTGCTGTTACCACAATATCAATTATTTTAGTCTCTCCAAGATCTATTTTATATTTTCCAAGACCTTTTACCGTTGCATTGGAATCGGCCAATACACCTTCTAATGTAAAATGTTGTTCATATTTATCTAAAGTTAAGATATAACTATTATCAAAGGTGTCAAAATCTTTGTTAAATGTTCCATAATTCGTTTTTAAATCTAGCAAATAATTATTTCTAGACTTTGTAAATAATGGAGTTATTTTAGCACGCCCATAATTCGAGTTTCCATCTTGAATTCCAGTTCCATCATAAGTTGGTTGACCTGTATATTCTCCAGCACTTAAGATAGAATTTGCTCCATTCGATCCTGCTGGCGTATATTTTGGTGAAGAAGTCGCATCAACCCAACGATAACCTAATCCATCAATCATTTCCGTATTTTCGAAATATTTTCCAGAATAATGGATATTATCATTTAAGTGTTTGATGTTATTTTGTGTGGAATCACTACTAATGGAGTTCGAACCTGGATGTCCTGAGATATAAGATGATCCTCCACTTCCAGAAGAAGTCATTGGACCACCGTCTCCACCACCAGAACCTCCGTAGTAGCCTCCGCCACCACCGCCACCATATCCTGATGACGTGTGACCAATACCACCAATTCCGAATACTCCATTTCCTCCATGCCTTCCTGATGCACTATTAAATCCAACACCACCACTCGTTTGGGTGGCACCTGTATTTAAAGCAAGTCCCCAAGAACCTCTTGCATAGTATGGTACATCGTAAGAGAATAATCCACCACCGGCTCCTCCATTACTTCCAGAGTACCAAGTAGTAACTCCTCCTCCTCCAGCTGCCACCATAATACGTGTTTTTAAGGAGTTAAAATCATACCATTCTCCAGGAGTTAGACGAATATCCGTCGCTCCTCCTCCTCCAGAGCCAGCTGAAGTACCAACAGCTCCACCATTAAAGGAATTTCCGTGCGTTATAGTATTTCCAACATAAATATATAGTTTTTCACCAGTATCTAGTAAAATATCGCCTTTCGTATAGGCACCTTTTCCACCAATAAAATTTCCTAAGTTTGATCCTTGAGAGCCCCAAAGTTCAAAACGATATTTTCCTCTTGTCGGTGCGGTAAACACTTGATAATCTCCTGTTGATTCGTAAGTATATTCTGAGTCTGGCATAACGCCACGTCTATAAGAAATCGTATATATGGTATCAGAACAATTTGGTTCTGTTACGGTTATTGTTATTTGTCCTTCATTTCCAATTAATAATCGGTTTCCTTCGATTTTAACGGTAGCTTCGGAATCAAATGGAATAGCATCTAATGTTAAATCAAGAGCATCTGGTGAAATCTCTACTGTATAATCAAAAGTATTCGAATGAAAATCTGGTTTCAAAATAGGTTCAACAGCGTTCGAATCTACTACAAAATCCAAATCTGCAAGTTTCGAAGAATGTTCTCCACTCTTTAGCTCATCTCTTTTAATATTTACTCTATATACTCTAATATCACCACTTTCACTAGTAACTGAAAGTTCTACTGTCTGCGGATGGGTATATTTTATTTTTCTTTTTCCAGTACCAGTAACCGTAGCGGTGTTATCGGCTACTTCGGCATCGATTGTTACATATCTTTGTTCTTTTTCTAATACCAAATCATATTCAAATTGGGTAGGAGAAAAAGTTGGAGATAAAACACCTACATCCGAGGTGATACTATTTAAATAGTTATTTTGAGATTTTAAGAATAGTGGTGTAATCTTAGCAAAGCCATTTCCCTCATTTCCTTCTACCTTCTTCGTACCATCATGTGTTGGTTGCCCTTCATACTGTCCACTAGCTAACACAGCATGCTCACCATTGGATCCTGCTGCATTATATTTTGGGTCTGAATTTGCTGTTTTCCAACGATATCCTAAACCATCAATCATAACAGTATTCTCAAAATATTTTCCTGAATAATGCACACTTTCACCAGTATGAATGCGTGCACCTGGTGAAGAACTTTCGTCTATGGAATCACATCCAGGGTGACCAGAAATGTAAGAAGATCCTCCCATTCCTGAGGAAGTCATTGGACCTCCATCACCGCCGCCACCACCACCATAGTAGCCAGAACCTCCTCCGCCACCATATCCTGATGAAGTGTGACCAGTACCACCATAACCGAATCCGCCTGGCTGTCCATGTTTTCCTTTATTAGAAGAATAAAAACCTAATCCAGCAGAGGTTTGAGTACCACCAGTATTTAATGTATATCCCCAACTTCCAGTAGCAAAATAAGGATAGTCATAGGCATACAAACCTCCAGCAGCTCCTCCATCACTTCCATAAGACCATAGATTGGCCCCTCCTCCTCCGGCAGCAACCATAATACGAGATGCTTTCGAATAGAAATCATCCCAATCATCATTTTTTTCTAGACGAATATCCGTAGAACCTCCACCAAAAGCACCTGTGGAAGTTCCCATAGCCCCACCATTAAAGGAATGATTATAGGAATGAAAGGTGTTGTTTCCAACATAGATATATAAAGTATCACCTTTATTTAGAACAATATCACCACTTGTATAAGCACCTTTTCCTCCTAAACGGCTTCCTAGATTTGCTCCTTGGGAACCCCAAAGTTCTATTTTGTATTTTCCCCTTGTCGGAGCAATAAAAGTCTGATATCCTCCTGTATAATTATAAGTATATTCTTCTTTTGGTTTTTCTCCTCGAGTATAAGAAATCGTATAGACCGTATCCGAACTATTTGGTTCCGATACGGTTATGGTAATATTACCAGTATCATTAATAATTAATTCGTTACCTTCTATTTTAATAGTCGCTTCGCTATCATATGCAACGGCATCTACCGCAACACTTAAGGCATTGGGCGCAATTTCAATCGAATAATTCGTAGTATCAGAACTAAAAGCAGGATTCAAAATCAAATCCAAATTACTTTTTTCCATATTCAAAAATAATTCAGCAAGCTTTGAGGAATGTTCTCCAGAATTTAATCGAGCTCGTTTTAAATGAATGCGATAAACTTGTACTAATCCGCTTTCACTAGTAACAGAAAGTTCTACTAATTTTTCTTCGTTATATCTAATACTAAATTTTCCATCCCCTGTTAAAGAAGCGAAAGCATCAGATAAAGTAGCAGAAATTTCTGTTTCTGTTTTTTCTTTATCCATTACTAAATCATACTCATAGGTAGTAGAAGAAAAGCTAGGAGAAAGTATACCCTCCGTTGCCGTAATATCTGTTAAACTATTGTCATTAGATAACTCTCTAACATAAGTGATTTTCGCATATCCATCTCCTGTATTTCCTGATTGCGTTGCAGAGCCATCATGAGTTGGTTGGTCTGTTTTCGTATCTCGAATATTAGTCCATGAGTAACCAGCACCATCCACAATTTTGGTATCAAAGAAAACATAATTAGTCCAAGAATAAGATTGATTTTGGGTTACTTTTTTCGTATTAATTGGAGAACCATCACTAGTAACAGCAATACATCCATTATGTCCTGAGACATAAGAAGAGCCTCCTCCACCCCCAGAACAGGTATAAGATCCTCCTCCACCATACCAACCAGAACCACCACCAGCACCTCCATCCGTATTGATACCATTACCACCAGCACCAAAAACACCAATAGCAGTAGCATTGGTTGGAGCAGCAACAGTATAGCCACCAGCTGTTTGAGTACCACCAGTGCCATAATGTCCAGCAGAACTACTTCCTATGTAATTTGGTTCAAAACCGTTAATTCCTCCTGCATTTCCACCATTTGATAGCCATCTAGAAGAACTTTCGTAAGCAGCTCCGCCACCACCTCCAGCAACCATAATACGAGAGGCTAAAGATTTTGTTTCCTTCCAAACAGCGGGAGTAGAAGTTTTTTCCGTTCTAACATCCGTAGCTCCTCCTCCTGCTCTACCATCTTTATCTTTTCCAGAAGGAGTATTTCCTCCTCCATTCCATCCACCAGTATAATTCCACTGATTCGAAGAAGGCTGTCCTCCAACATAAAAATATAATTTTTCTCCTTTTTTTAATTTCACATTACCAGAGGTATATCCTCCATATCCACCAAACAAAGTGGAATCATAATTTCCACCTTGTGCTCCCCAAAGTTGAATCTTATAGATACCATCTTTTGGAACAACATATTCCTGATACTCACCTGTATAACTAAATTCTTTATTTTCTCCTTCTGCTTCCACATCTATTTTATTAAAACACACAAAAAGTACAAAAAATATAATAACGAAAAGATATACTTTTTGATATAGAAAACTAATAGAATTTAAATAAAAACCTTTATTCTTTCTCATACCTTACTAACTCCACTCTACCATTCTATTTTTATTATACAATATTTGTACCATTTTGTCATTTTTTTTTCAAAATTTAAAAAAAAATTAGTATTTTCTACTAATTTAATTCTTCTTTTTTTTTACAAGTACTTTGTTCGCTTCCCTTTTAGGATTATTTCTATCTTCGAAAGAGGAATAATTTCTACTTTGATCCATGAAATGCTTTTCTTTTTCTTCTTCGAATTTTTGCAATGTTTCTTCAAACCTTGTAACGTCAACACTTGGATACCCATAATCGTCTTTTGTTACAATTCCAACCTCTTTTAAAGATTCTTCTAATTCTTGCTTTGGAATTTTGTAATTCAAATCAGGATATTGTTTTTTCAGCTCATCTTGCTTTTCTAAAATAATATCACGAACAGAACCAATCGTTAGACCAATAGATAAAGGTAATACTGCACTAAATAATAATGGTACTGGAGAAAAAATAACTCCACAGAAACCAATACCTAACATAAAAACACCGCCTAAGATAGCTTTATATATTCTAGGCTCATCCTTTTTATCAAAAAAGTAGGTATCATATAATTTGGTATAACCCTCATAATTATTCTTAGTAATCTCTAATTTTTCTTTTTTCATTTGGCTTCCTCTTTTCTTATTTTGTATTATAACATTTATTATGCTTTTGTAAATAAAATTATTTCTTTTTCCTATAAACAGGAGAAACATTTCCTTCATACTCATGATTACTATACTCTAAGAAAGATTTTGTAATATCCGATATTTTCCAACTATTTAAAATTTTCTTCATCTCTCCTATTCCACTTTCCTCGTATAATCAATCTTATAGAAATTATTAATCTATTTGATTGATTCTTTCT
>CAJUIY010000008.1 GCA_910586865.1 uncultured Bacilli bacterium | reverse complement strand
ATCATATTGAAAACTTACTTTTCTCCTTATTTAATCACTACTCCTAGTTTCTTGCTATTGCCCTAATTATTACTTCAACTGGGGAAGTAACTAATAATGATGAAATAATCAAATTGAAAAAGAAACTACATGAAGTTGAGCAGGAGAATGAAATACTAAAAAAAGCAGTCGCCATATTCTCAAAAAAATAGAAGATAAAATCAAATTTATAGATGATAATAAAAACGAATATGATACTAGATTATTGTGCAGATGTTTAAATATACACCACTCTGTTTATTACTATCATTGTAACCATAAGACTAATAGTTACAAAGAAGCTAATAGGCAATTAGATGTGGAAATCACTAGAGTATTTAATGAATCTAAAGGAAGGTATGGTTCACCTAAGATTACAAAAATACTAAACAATCAAGGTATTAAAATTAGTCAGAAAAGAGTTGGTAGAAGAATGAAATCTTTAGGTCTTAGAAGTATCACAATTAAAAAATTTAATCATTTTGGAAAATCCAAAACAGATAATACAAAAGAATATCCTAACTTATTGGAACAGAATTTCTTTGCGGAAAAGCCAAGTCAAAAATGGGTTGGAGATATTACATATATTTACACCATAGAGACTGGTTGGACTTACTTAGCTATAGTAATAGATTTATTTGATTTGAAAGTGATTGGTTGGAGTTATGGACTAAATATGACAGATGAACTAGTAATCGATGCATTTAACAAAGCGTTAGTTAATCGTGGTTTAGAAAGTGGCGGAATATTCCATTCAGATAGAGGGAGTCAGTATACATCGAATAATTATGAAGACTTATTATCAACCATAAAAATACAACACTCATATAGTAAAAAAGGATACCCATATGATAATGCAAGTATGGAAAGCTCCAATGCCATATTAAAGAAAGAAGAAGTGAATGTGAATACGTATCAAACATTTGAAGAAGCTAAATTAGTAATATTTGAATTTATAGAGAGCTGGTATAATAACAAACGTATCCATAGTACATTGGGATATATTACTCCAAATCAAAAATATAATAACTATATTACTAACTTAGCAATAGCTTAATTTTTTAATTACTAAAGAAATTCGTGTCTAAAAACTTGACATAAATCCAACTTGATAATTCCTGATACATCAGCATTTAATCCAACACTACCCATGGTGTCATCTCTTTTATTTAAGTGATGAGTAACAAGTAATGTGATATTATACTTTTTACATAAATCTTTTAATTTTCTAAATACAACGTCATTTATTTCTTGATAGTTATTTAAATCATAACTAGTATCAAATTTTATATCTTTTAACATATCCATAATTACAAATAAAGGTTCTTTATCAGAAGTTAATTCATGAATATCTCTTTCAATATCTCTAATATAAAAATCTGATATATCATCTGAATCTATTATGTGAAGTTTATCTAATTTAGGTTCTAAATTCATTAACTTAAATCTTGTTTCTAATTGATTTATATCGCCCTCTGTGGTAATATATAAGACATGAGAGGGATTTACTTTGAATCCTAAAAAATCTTCTCCAGTAGTAAGAGAGAAGGCAAGTTGCTGAGCAAACATTGACTTGCCAACCTTAGGATGAGATACAAGTAGATAAACTCCATTTGATATCATTAGATTTTCGACGATGATATCTTTTTTTAGGGATTTATTTATTTCATTTAATTGTTTCATTTGTATCCTCCTCTTACAATTTCTTAATTAATTCTTTACTAGAAACTCTAGATTCTAAATAAGGTATATCTATATCAAAGAATGCAACAACCTCTTTAGTTGGAACAACAGACTTTGGAATAAGATAACCTTACTTTTCTAACTTTTCTTTTATCTTCTTCTTAGCCTTTAGTGCAGAATTTCTTCCTAGATGTCCTAACTTCATAATATCTTCTAGGGTGCACCATTGTTTAGCTATTAAATTTAATGTTTCTTCTGCAGACATATTTTTTCCTCTTTCCTAATTAATTTTTTGTGGTGATACATAAATGTAATATGTATCATCTAAAGAACTATAAATAATATATTTCTTTTTTCTTAATTCTCTAAATGCTAGAACAACATCTTTTCTACTATCATTACTAAGAGAGTAGAGGTCGATATTCTCTAGTTCATCATTAGATCTAACTAATAGAGAGTTAAGCATACCTATAGCACTAACTGATAAATCCTTAGGAATTACATAATTATTAGTAGTTTCTTTCTTAAATAATCTCATTCAAATTCCTCCTTTCTATAATTATGTCCGACATTAAGGACATTTTAAATATAACACCGTCCGAAAACAATGTCAATACATTTTGTCCGAAAATATAGACAAATAAATTAAAAAGTGTTAAAATTAAATTATGAAGGAACAAAAGGGCAGAAAGAAGTGATTAAATGAACTCAGAAGAACTTAAGAATTTAATTGAATCAGCAAGAGTTGAAAAAGGAATTTCTCAAAGAGAACTTGCTAAATTAACTGGTATAAGTAGAAGTACTTTAAATGATTTAATTAATGGGAAAATAAAAAAAGTAGATATAGATGATCTACGAAAAATTGCTGAGACTTTAGATATGTCATTACAAAAACTATTAAAGGTAGCGGGTTATGATGAAATGCTTTTCTATTTTTCTAAAGATAAATATGCAAATAAGTCTAGTAAAGATTTAAAAGACTTAATTGAACAATATAAAAAGTCAGAATTAGATTTATTAGATTTTGATGCTAAAAAGAGAAGTAAAGTAAGTGACGCAAGACAAAAATTATTTTATACAATAGAACACCTACAAATAATGAAAGATAATAAAGATAGTTTATATACAATTGATAAAGCCATAGAAGATATAAAGTACGCATTTGATGAATTAGAATATGCTGAACATAAATATGATTATAGCAAATTACCAAAGAAAAACTAATTTATAGAACGAAAAATAGCAAAAATTCGTTTTATGAAAAAATATAAAACGAAAAATCTAAAAAAATCGTTTTAAAAATAAAGAGGTGAGAAAATGAGAACATTAATTAAATAAGTATGGCATAAACTTTGATTATGCCGAAAAAGGAGGCATAATATGTTAGAAATAAAAGATTTAACTATATCTATTAGTGATAGATATTAAGTTTAAAAAATATTGATTATTTAATATAACTCTTATTTTGTAAGGAATTATGCAAATATTTAGATTGAATTTACTACTAATTTACTACTTAGCAAATACATGATAGAAATATTAGTTTGACTATTTATTTTGCTGTTGAAAGAATTAACATCTTTTATTAGTGAATTTTCAAATTACTATTTTTGTGCTATAATAACTAATCATACGGGAGATGAGAAGAATGAAATATACATTTCAAATGAAAAAATATAATGATATGAGCTATTTATCTATTTATACTAAGAATGAAGCTTTTGATAATTTTTTTAATGAGTTTCTTATAGGAGATGTCTATCCATTTAATAAACCCCTACTTGCCATGATTAATGATGTAAAAAAAGGAATAAAAGAATCAGAATTTTTTAGTGGAAATGCCTTCGAAGTAGAAATAAAAAAAGAATTTTCTAAAGTATCAACTGATTATCCTGTTAATCAAATGTCTGAATATGAAATCAAAACAGATGAGTTATTTGACATTATTTCTGCATATGTAAAAGAATTTAAAAAAACGCACAAATGATAATTTAAATTAACAAATATAATGTACTAAATGATTTAGCAAATAGAAAAATTTAAATGAATATGCTACATGCTTCATGCTACACAATAAGGGTAATACTATTCCTTATTATGACGAGGACTTTAGTGGCTGCGCCACTAGTCTCGCTTATAAAGATATAAACTGATACTATGGACATTGCATATTTTTTTTAAATATTTAAAATTAATACTTTAAAAATTCTCAATTTTTACTACTAGTTTACTACTTTTGAAAGCAGAAATATAAGAAATTATAAAAGTATATGTGAATATCTTCCAAAAATAAAAATATCGTAAACTCCCATAAATAAAGATTGTAACGACATCTAATAACTTATAAAAGGATAATCAAAAATTACACTATTTTTTAAGTTTAAAAGTTACAAAAACTATTATGAAAATTATTCATTTTCATAAGTTGGTTCTTCATATTTTGCGATGTAAATTCTTTCAGTAGCGGTTCTTTTTTGCTCAATATGAAGTCCCTCTTTTTCTAAATTTGCTATGTTGTTATTTAATAATTTTCCAAATGCTGATGGAGTAATTTGTAAGTTTAATTTACTTGTTATATCCGATAAATTAAATGAAAATTCTTTTTGCTTAATCGCATAATTTAGAAAAGTTAGTATATTATAATTTAAGTCATCACTCTCGACTTCTGATAGTTCAAATAATAAATTTTCATTTCGTTTTAGAACTAAATCTAATCCCTCATAGTCTCTACTTTCATAATTTAAAAGTATCTTATTCTTTAGGTTTGAATCCTGCTTTAAAGTGATTTTTCCATCAACTGATCCATCAATAGCAGTGCTACCTAAAGAAGTATTATTTTTATTTAAGTGATGAACTAGAAGAATAGTGAAGTCATATTTTTTGCATAATTCTCTAAATTTTGGAATCACAATTTGTCCCATATCTTGATAGTCATTTAGATTATAACCATTGTTTAAATCAATTCCACTAAACATATCTATGATTACAAATCGTCCTTTATACTCATTAGAAAATGTTTGAAATTGTAGTTGTAAATCCATTAAATTTAGTTTTCTTTCACTTGGATTTTGTTCTATCATAACGAAATTATCATCATTAAATTGTAAATCCATCTTATCAATTCTATCAATTATTTGTGTAGAATTCATTTCTGTGCTAATATATAAGACAGGAGATGGACTTGTCCTAAATCCTAGAAATGTTGTTCCTGTTGCGATAGAGTTAGCAAGCTTTAATGCCAATAATGACTTGCCAACTTTTGGTCTTGCAACAAGACAATATAATCCTTTAGATTTCATTAGGTTATCAACTATGAAGTCTTTTTTTGTTGCTTCTTTTCTCATTTCACTTATTGTTTTCATTTAAAACTCCTTTCTAGTTAATAACTTCTTTAGACATTTTTTGAAGATAACTGATATTTATTTTTAGATAACTTACAACTTCATTCATTGGGAGTAATTTGCTAGTAGGTAATTGATAACCTTTATTTTCTAAATCAATTTTTATTTCATTTTTTAATTTAATAGCATTATTTTTTCCTAAACCTGTAAGTTTTCTTAAATCATTTAAATCACACCATTGTTTTGATATTAATGTTAAAGTTTCTTTTGCATTCATTTATTCACCTCGCTTTCTTCATTTGATGGTTTTAGTGTTACCAACAAATCCCTTTAAGGATGTATATATAGTGATTAGTTATATATGTAACGAAGATTTTAGTTAATCTACAACTCTCGTGCCAATAGAGGTATTTTGCCTTGCATTTATTTAACGAGTCGGCAGAATATCGGCGATGTCCAACTCTATTTAATTTTCAAAGAACAATCAGGTGCAAATTGTCAATATTGATATTATTTTAAAAGTGCCAATATGCACCTAACAATTACAATATAATACTTTTGGTGTAAAATGTCAACATAAAAATTAAAAAATAATTATTTTTAACAAAATTCAATATGAAATAGACAAAATGCACCAACATATGTTATAATTATAAACGAAGAGGAGGCATTCTTATGGGGAAAAATGATAAGGATACTATTAATGTAGTTATAGGAAAACATATGGCTGAATTAAGAGGTCAGTTTAATTTATCTCAGAAAGAAATATGTGGAGTTATTGGAGTAAATAGGAATACTTATAAAGATTATGAGATAGGTAATAGGACTGTTCCATTACAAATGTTAAGAGATTTAGCAAAATTTTATAAAGTATCAACAAACTATTTTTTTGAAGATATGCCTGAATTAACTTTAAAAGAACAAAAACAATTATTTACTTATTCAAATGCTGTAGCAAATGATAAACAAAAATATATTGCTGTAGATCTGAATAACACAAATGCTATGAAAGATTATTTAGAAAAAGAAGAACAGAATATACAAAGTAAAGTAAGATTAAGAATCAAAAATTTAAGACTAGAAAATAACAAAACACAAGATGATATAGCAAAATATTTAGAAGTGGATAAATCTACTTATAATAAATATGAAAATGGTAAAAGAAAAATAAATAATGATGTAGTAAAGAAACTAGCAGAATATTACAATATCAAAGTTAGTGATATTGTAGATTAAAATGACAGGAATGACACGAAAAATCAGGTGTATCCCACCCAAAAATAAGTGTCACAAGTGTCATTTATGAATTGGTCAGCCGCGACTGACTAATTGAAATAGTTATACTAAAACAAAATAATTAAATTAATGAGGTGTTTTATGAATTGGGAAGAAAAATTAAATAAGTTTTTAGAAAATTGGGAATATATGGATGATACAATAGGAATTCTAGTATGTGGCAGTTATATCACTGGTAATCCTTCCAAACATTCTGATTTAGATGTTCATATTATTCTAAATGAAAAAGTTGACTATAGAGAAAGGGGAAATAAAATTGTAGATGGATTATTAATTGAGTATTTTGCTAATCCATCTAAACAAATTAGGGAATACTTTAGGGAAGATTATAAAAATGTTAGACCTATGTCACAAACTCAATTTATAACTGGAAAAATATTACTTGATAAAACTGGAGAAGTACAAGAATTAAAAGAAGAAGCAAGAAAAATGCTTGATAAACATTACAATGATTTAGATACTAATATCAATGAATTAAATAAATATGGAATGTGGGATATGTTGGATGATTTACAGGATTGTTTAGATAATAATCGAGAAGATTTTGATTTTATTTATTATTGTAATTTAGATAAACTCTTATCTTTATATATGAAACAAATAAAACTTGCATACAATAAAAAAACAATACTAGGTAATATAACGAGTGAAATAGTAAGAAATAAATATTTATTAGAAAAACTTCCAGATGATGATATTAAGGAATTAATAAAAAATTGTATTGTTCTTACAAACAAAGAAGATAGGATGAAAAACTATGAAATTTTAACAAATAAAATATTTAGTTTAACTGGTGGCTTCGATATTAATAAATTTAAATTTAAAAGCCAAGTAGATTGTTAGGGGGTATAAGAATGATTATTACTACTGATATGCTTGATAAAAAAGTACCTAGTGAAATATTTCCAGGCAGGTTGGATAGTGCAACAGATTTATATATATACACTGATAAAGGATTAGTCCTATACAATGTAAAACCTACTACTTGGAATGTATTGTACCCATTTTTTCAGCAAAATAACAAATTTACAATGAACGATTTTAATGTTGAAAATAAGGAACTTACATATAAAGAATTAATTGATATTTATAAAGATATTTATACTATGCAATATGAAATAGAAAAAGGTTTTGATGAGGAAAGAAGAAAACAGGTTCTTATAGAAGAATTTGACGAAATTTTTGGAGTTAATGGAACAACAATCAGTGAAAAATTGGATTCACATTATGAATTAAAATATTCAAAGTCTCAAAATATTTATACGCTTTATTATTTAGAAAGTTATATAGCAAATGAAATAAATGGTATAGATAAATTATTAAATCAAAAAGTATATCAGCAAGAATTTTTAAATTTAGAAGAGTGTCCTATTCCAAAAGAGATTAATGGTGTTAAGTTAGTTGATAGTTTATCGTTATTAAATGATACAGAAAAAGTAGATATACTTAAAAGTAATAAAATAGAAACGATTGAATAACGAAAAATTGTAATCTAATTTTATAGAGGTGATAAAATGGAAAATTATAGTTCAAATGAATTAATTGAAAAATATAAATTGTCTAAAGAAGAACATAACAAAGTTTTAGAATTGTTAAAAAAAGATTTGTTTGCAGATAAGACTATTACTGAAAACCCATCAGTTATGTTTGTCATTGGACAACCAGGTTGTGGTAAAACAACATTTATAAATAGTACTGATTTATCTAGGTATATAATTATAAATTCTGATGATTATCGTTCATTTAACAAATATTCTAAAGAAATATTAGATAAATATCCAACTGCTTATGTAAAACTTACAAATTTTGATGCTCATTTATGGGGCGATGAATTATTTTCTTATGCAATACAAAATGGTTATTCAGTTTTAAGAGAAAAGGCACCTACTGATTATAGTCTATTAGAATTATTAAAAACGTTACCTCATAACTATGATGTAGTTGTAAATGTAATTGTAGCAGGAAATTTAGCAAGTCTACTTGCAACAAGGGAAAGATATGAAAAGGAAATTCTTGAAAGTAAGAATGCCAAATTATCAAATATAGAAGCTCATAATAAATGTTATAATTTATTACCAGATTTCATCTCAGAATGTTTATCTTTTGGTATAAAAGTAAATTATATAATACCTATTGGTAGTCAATTTAAAATCGTTCCTGTTAGAGATGATGCTTTAGATTTATTACAAAAAATTAGAGAAGAAAGTAATGGGCAAGTTTCTCTTAATTATGATGTAAGGATGAATAATATTAAAAGAAATATGATAAATAGAAATGCCCCTCAGGAACAATTTGATGAACTGACAAAAGTAGAAAGTATTTATTTTAAAACACTAAATCACAATGATAATGAACAAATTTATAAGAAATAAGGATAAAATAATTAATATTGATTAAGAAGGAGCACTTTAGTTATGATAGAAAAGGAATTTAAAAACATAGTGGAAGAAATTAAACAACAAATTAGTTCTACTCAATATGAAATATTTAAAAATGCAAATATGAATTTGCTAAAACTTTATTATAATATTGGTAAAACAATTAATGAAAATTCTAGTTGGGGAAACAAATTTATTGATGAATTAGCAACAGAATTAAAGATTACATTTCCAAATATAAAAGGTTTTTCTGTTAGAAATTTAAAGAGTATGAAGAAGTATTATATTGAATGTAGTAAAAATGAAAAAGTGCAGATGTCGTCTGCACAAATTCCATGGTCCCACAATATGTTAATTTTAGATAAAATTCAAGATGATACTAAAAGAATTTGGTATATGAAGCAGACAACAATTAATGGTTGGAGTTATGATGTTTTGGCATTTCAAATAAAAAGTGAGTTATATGAAAGACAGGTTTTAGGAGATAAACCAAATAACTTTAATGAGTCATTGTCTAGTCCTCAAAGTGAACTAGCAAATGATATGATGAAGGATCCTTATATTTTAAATTTAACAGGGTTAAAACAAAATTATATTGAAACAGAATTAGAACAAGCAATGGTTGAAAAAATTAAAACAGTATTGCTAGAACTAGGTAATGGATTTAGTTTTGTTGGAAATCAATATAAATTGGAAGTGGGTAATAAAGACTATTTTATAGATTTATTGTTTTATCATACTAAATTACACTGCTACATAGTTGTTGAATTAAAAAACACTGAATTTAAACCTGAATATGCTGGTAAAGTAAATTTTTATTTATCAGCAGTGGATGATTTGGTTAAGGATGAACAAGACAATCCTAGCATTGGAATAATCATTTGTAGAGAAAAGGATAAATTTTCAGTTGAATATGCTCTAAAAGATATAAATAAACCTATTGGAGTTAGTTCTTATGAAATATCTAAATTTTTACCAAAAGATGTATTAAAATCTTTACCTACAGAAGAAGAACTAAATCTACATATTGATATAAAGGAATAACTGTGACTGGGGGATAAAAAGTGGAAAAGTTGCTAGAAGTAATTAAAATTTATGGTGTCAAAATAACATTAATTATTATATTTATAATTGGAATAATATATATTTTAAAATTTATAATAGAAAAACTAATAGAAAATATACTCTCATCTAAATATTCCAAAAAGATTGTTGACTATGAAAATACTATTAATAGAAGAACAATGGCATACAAAATACTTCTTGAAAAAGAATTAGAATTTTATAATATTTATTTTTCTTATGCCTCTAATTTAGTTACAGATATACAAGATGTTCAGTATAATTATGATAACTCACTAATTGATAATAAATATATTGAATCATTAAAAAAGTATATTTTAAAAGTATTGGAACTTATACCAAATTTAAAACGTGATAGTTTACTTTATGAGAGTTATTGTGATAGAAGAGTACGCACTGAGGTATCAAAATTAATTGTTATTTTACAAGAAAAATTTGCACCTCAAATTGATATTATGATGAGTAAAGGAAATATAAGGATGATATTGATAAAATATGTAATGAAATAATTATGCAATTGGCTTTGATATCAACTATTATACAAACTAGAGAAAATGAACTAGCAGAACGATAGAATTAAATAAAATTAGGTGCTATTTAGGTTCTAAAATTCATAAACTTTGATAAAATATAATGGTAAATTTTAATCTAAAATAAACATAAATAAGCGAAAAACAAAGGAAAATTTGATGTTTTAATTTAGAAAAGTACGAAAAAATTTTGCCCCCTGAAGGAGCCGAAAGGCTCCATTTTTGTTTGTTTTATTTTATAATAATTTATTGTAGAGCTACTAAAATTTAAGAAAGTTTATAGTGGTTTATAAAAGGTCTACAATTCTTGGTAGTTGAAACAAAACAAATTAAACTAGATTGTTACATTCGATTGACCTATGTGGTAATTTAGTTTAAGATTGTAAAAATTAACCTAATTATACCAGATAATATTAATTATGATTAAATGGGTATGATCAGATAGAAAAAACACTAAAAAAAGTATATAATATAAATATAGTTTATATATACTTAATTTAATTTTTAATCATTTTAGGAGGCAAGAAAAATAGAAGTAAGTAAAATTAAAAAAGCATTAATTGAACAAAAAAATATTGGTTTATCATGTAACCTTTATCATAAAACACAACTTGATTTTTCCTATCATACAAATCATATAGAGGGTTCAACGATAACGCCTGATGAAACTGCTAGTATTTATGATACTGGAACAATTTTAGCAACTGAAGATAAAGTTATTGTACTTAAAGATGTTACTGAAGCAAAGAATCATTTTACTTTATTTAAATATATGTTAGATACTATTGATGATAAACTAACTGAAGATATGATAAAGAAATTTCATTTTATTTTAAAAGACGGAACTTTAACAGATAATGAAAAAGAATGGTTTAATGTAGAAAAATATAAAGAGAAAAAAACTTTGTTGGTAATATTACAACATCTTTACCAAGTAATGTAGCAAATGATATGAAAGAATTACTCTGTTGGTATGATAAAATAGATAAAAAGAGGGTTGAAGATATTATTGAATTTCATGTTAGATTTGAAAAAATTCACCCTTTTCAAGATGGAAATGGTCGTGTTGGTAGAATGATAATGTTTAGAGAATGCTTATACAATGATATAATGCCTTTCTTTATTGAAGCCAGAAATAAAGATTTTTATATAGGATGAATAAAAGAATATCAAACGAATAATGAAAAAGGTTATTTAATAGATACTTGTTTAAATAGTCAAGATAATTACGAAAAAATGGTTAATTATTTTTTAGAAGATAATGAATAATAATTTATTAATTGATAAGAGGAGCTAATAAAATTGAATATTATAGAAAGTAATAATTTAAAATGGAATATGATATTTATTCATATCCCTATGTTAAAAAATATTGATAACATTTAAAAGTTAGCTAGTATAATAAATAATCCAAAATTGGAAAATATATAAAATCTAACTACCCACTCAACCACCAAAGCAGGAGATTTTCATTTTAAATTAATAGACTTATTTCAACTTTAGTAAATTAAAACCCTTTAAAAAAAATAAAGGAATTTTCAATAATTAAATTTAGGAGTACGCAATTTAAGTTTGCCCCCTAAAGGAGCCTTATAGCTCCGGTTTTGTTGTGTGCTGTGCCTAGTATATATCTAGTCGGTGAAAGTTCAATGCGTGTAGGTATCGACGAAGTGTTAGGAAAGCACAAATCAAAGTGCAAAAGATACTCGTAACTTTATGTAGTAAAGTTAGTAGTTAATAGAGAAAAGATATTTGTCTTGCCACTGGTTGTCTTGCAAACCAATAAGCGAAAGCGGTTTAATACCCTAATTGTTAATGTTAGATGAAAAAGTTTTATTGCAAGAAGTAAGCAGAGTTCATAGTACTTGTTTACAAGGAAGGACTGAATAATTTGTAGTTTCGACTACTAAACGGAAATAGGCTAAAGTTAAAAGATGATTAGTCTATGTGCGAAATTAGAAAATTGGAAAGAAAATATGGAGCTTTTAGAAAAGGTGATTTTCATAGAAAACTTAAATAATGCATATAAGCAAGTTTACAAAAATAAAGGATTAAGTGGAGTGGATGGTGTAACAGTTGATGAATTAAATCAAGATAAATTAATTGGAATAATAAGAAGAACTATCAAGGATGGAAATTTAGTATCATTAATTAGAAAATTATTACAAAGTGGTGTTATGGAAAATGGAGTAATCAAAGAAACAAAGAAGGAAATCCCACGTGGATGATTGTTTCGTTATGATTAGAAGTTAAAAAGCAACAAAAATGGTATAAGATATTTTTTTTGGTGGTGGTGGTTTTTATAAGAAAATCAATAAATTATGTGTAATCTGGAAACAATGGAATAAAATTAGAAAAAGATATACTTTCTTGAGAAAGCCACGAATAGACCATTATAATCCTCTTATGACAGCAAATTATAGAAGGGATTATTACTTCTTGGGAATACTTGGATTTTAAAGAGAGACTAAATAAAAGAGACCTAGTTAATTCGTTACACTGCTATTCCAAGTACATATTATGAATAGTACATCCTGTTTTATTGAAAATTTTTCTCTATTCGATTCATAGCTCTTCTTAAATTTATTTGTCAAATTTTTCCAAAGTCTATGCTCTTATCAAATTCTATTAAATAATAAATCTAAGTCTGGAATATTTATACAAAAACTTGTACCATGGTCATGCATTTGTCCTTTTCTTTTTCCTGTTTTAAATACACCAACTCGAAATGAAATCCAAATAGTTCCCTTTTCAATTAAATCTATAAATGTATTAAAATCTTTTAACTTATAATAAATATCATTTGTGTATTTCATATATAATTGATTCTGCCAAAAGGATTTATCCATCTTTACTAAGCATAAATAAGATACTTTTTTCTCTAATTTTTGTTTTATCATATCGAAAGACCAAGATGTTAAGTTATCTATAATATTAAGAGAACAATCATACACGAATAGTTGAATAACTTCTTTTTTTTTATTCACTTTAATTGAAAATAATTTATCATTATAAATGTATGTTAATTTTCCACAATATAAATTACAACTTAATATTTTTGTTGTTTTATTGTTTCTATTTGGATAGGCATACAAGTTATAAAGTCTTTTCATCTCAAATAAAAAACTATCTGGTGATGCACAAAATAAAGTTATATCATCCTTCAAGGAAGATTTCTTGGTTTTTATTTTAATCCCATCATAATTTGCAATCTCAAAATTTTCGGGATTTCTATTTAGTAATTTCTCCAGTTTGATATTAGTACCACCATAATTTTTCCAATCCCATGGAATCCAATTCATTTTTTTTATTCTTGCTATTTCTTTTTTTAAATCTTCTATATTGTTTTTCATATTCAACCTCCACTATATTATTGTCGGACAGAATAAAAAACACATTTAAAAAGAAGAATTTTTTTCGTAACTGTATAAAAATTAAATAAATGCTATATCAAAGAGATAGTCCGAAAAGGATAGAATTACTCTCTATAAAACATCTTTTTTTTTACTTTAATATATGATATACTTTTGATAGTTAAGAGGGTGTTGTTATGTTAGGAAAAATAGTAGAAATTATTGATGGACAAGTTATTATAAATATGACAATAGATATAAATAATCAAGTGAATTTAATAAATTTACATGTGGTATTTGAAGACGATAAAAAGAAAATAATCGGAGAAATTGTCAATATAACACAAAAACAAATTATTGTAAATATACTAGGAGAAATAAGAAATAATTCTTTTATTCCTGGTAATACAGCGAAACCTTCCTTTAAATCAAAAGTAAGAGTGATTACGCTTAATGAAGTAGAATATATTTTTGGGAGTAGTACCATTGGAAAAAATCAAACTTTTTTAGGTTATTCTAATATATATGAAAATTATAAAATCAATATTAACAATAATGCTTTTTTTAGTAATCATTTTGCTATTTTAGGAAATAGTGGTGCAGGAAAAAGTTGTGCAGTTGCTAGTCTTATTCAAAATTTGTTTACAAAAAATCCTAGTGTTCCATTAAAAGCAAATTTCTTACTATTTGATGCTTTTGGAGAATATACTGCTGCATTTAAAGATTTAAAAAATGTAAATCCCAATCTTATTTATAAATCCTATACAACAAATACAACCTATAGTGATACAGAAGTGATAAAAATTCCTACTTGGTTATTAGATGTAGATGATTTGGCTTTGCTTTTAGATGTAACAAGTCAAAATCAACTTCCCATTTTAGAAAAGGCATTGAAACTTGTTCCAGTACTAAAAGGAAATTCACAAAGTGTTATTCAATATAAAAACGATATTATTGCAAGGGCAATAGAGGATATATTATTAAGTGGAGTCACATCAACTAAAATTAGAGACCAAGTCATAGCGATACTTACCAAGTTTAATACAGAAGAATTAAATCTGGAATCAAAAATCATTCAACCTGGTTATGTTAGAACGTTGAAACAATGCCTTTATATTGATAAAAGTGGGAAACTTCAGGAGATGGAATTGGTTACGGAATTTGTCAGGAGTTTTGTAAATAAGGATTTAGATAAAACCCTTGGAAATAATGAACAACCATGTTGCTATAACTTAAGCGATTTAGAAGAAGCGTTAGAATTTGCACTAATATCAGAAGGGATTTTAAAAAGTGAAAAAATTTATGATTCAACTAATGTTTTAAGTGTAAGATTGCATTCTCTAGTAAACAGTTCTAATAAAGAATTCTTTGAGTACCCTAAATATGTGGATAGAAATCAGTATATCCAAGAATTAGTAACTGACAAATTGTCAGGAAAAAAGTGTCAAATTGTAAATTTTAATATTAATTATGTAGATGATAGACTAGCTAAGGTTATCACAAAAATTATCTCAAAGATGTTATTCTCCTTTGTTACAGAGAGCAATAGTAGAGGGTCTATTCCATTTCATATTATTATAGAAGAAGCACATCGTTATGTTCAAAAAGATAAAGATATTGAATTATTAGGCTATAATATTTTTGAGCGTATTACAAAAGAAGGTAGAAAGTATGGTATCTTTTTAGGACTAATTACGCAAAGACCATCAGAATTATCTGATACCGCAATATCACAATGTTCAAATTTTATTATATTGCGTACGATTCATCCGAAAGATTTAGATTATATTAGAAACATGGTGCCTAATATTTCAACGGAAATATTAAGTCAATTAAGAAATTTACAACCTGGAACATGTATGGCTTTTGGAACCGCATTTAAAGTACCTATTTTAATTTCAATGCCGATGCCAAATCCTACACCAAATAGTAACAATGTCGATTTAGGGAATGTTTGGTATATCTAAAATTACAATAATAGTTTAAATTTTACTTTTTCTTTTTGCTTTATTGTGATACAATATATTTGATTGAGAATAAGAATAAATAATGGAGGATTTAAAATGGCATTAGATAAATTAAAAACTTTATTTGGTGGGGAAGAGGAAGAAATAACAGATTCTGTACCTGTTGAAGAGGAATACTATACCACAACAAGAGAAAAGTATCATGAGGAAAATGGAGTTGCAGGATCTAAAATGATTTTATTAGAACCAAGAGCATATTCGGAGTCACAACAAATTGCGGATTATTTAAAAACAAGAAATACGGTTGTTGTTAATCTAAAAAGAGTTACTCCTGATCAAGCGAAAAGAATAGTTGATTTTTTAAGTGGAACATTATATTCTATAGGTGGAGATTTACAAAAATTGGGTGGAGGAATATTTTTGTGTGCCCCTAATAATGTCAACGTAGAAGGTAAAATGAGTGATGATAATGCCACTACTAAACCAGCAAGAGGTTCGAAAAAAGAGAAAGAAGAAGAGGAAGATGAATTTAACTGGTAATTAGTAGCCTTATTGTTACGAGGTGATTTAAATGGAAAGATTCAGTTATGAGATTAATGGCTATAATCGATGTGAGGTTAATAAATTCGTAGATAATGTAATAGCCCAAACGGAAGAGTTTGCGACAAAATATAAAAATCAACAAAAGAAAATAGAAAGTTTAAGTCGGGAGTTAGAACATTATCGAAAAATGGAATCTTCACTAAAAGATGCTGTGATGCGAGCAGAAGATACAAGTAATCACATAAAAAAAATGGCTAGGGATGAAGCAGATATCATTATCACTGATGCAAAACATAACGCAAGTAGAATCGTTAACGAATCACTTTTAAAAGCAGAAAAGATAGAAATGAAATGTGAATACATTGAAAACAATATGAAAATATTTAAACGTAAATTAAAATTGATAATGGAACAACAAATGGCAGTTGTCGAGGAAATAGAGGTTTTAGAACTTGACAATAAACAATAATTGTCATCTTGTTTTTTTTTTAATAATATGTTATATTAACCAAGAAAGCAAATGCGAAAGACGGAATATTCGATTTTGCTATAAAGAGAGCTCTAGTTTGGTGTAATAGAGTTAGTAGCGAATATTCAAATCACTTTCAAGTGTGCCTTGGGGATAAGCTAAGGACGGATACTCCCGTTATGAGTAATAAGTGTATAGTAATAACTATAAATTAAGGTGGTACCACGGAATATTTCGTCCTTTGAATTTATAGTTATTTTTTTGAGAAAAATAAGAAAGAAAGGAAAAAAATATATAAGTTTGTTTATAAATACAAGGCGCTCTCTTGTAACTTCTTCTTATATATTATGGATAAATTTATGATTTTGAATAGTATTATTTTAATAATAGGATTTATCGTGTTAATAAAAGGAGCCGATTTGTTTGTGGATGCGGCTTCCTCATTAGCAGAGAATTTTAATATCTCTAAAATGTTAATTGCACTTACTATTGTTTCTTTTGGAACAAGTGCACCAGAATTTGCTGTTTCTATAAAATCAATGCTCTCTAACAGTGGAGATATTGTTTTAGGAAATGTGATTGGTAGTAACATTTTAAATATCTTATTAATACTTGGAGTATCCAGTTTAGTGCATCCTTTAACAGTGAAGAATGCTACTGTAAAAAAGGAATTGCCAATTACCATTATGATTACTACATTGTTAATTGTTTTAATTAGTGATATCTTTTTATCTAACAATGCAACCAATGCCTTAACAAGATCAGATGGAATTACCATATGCTTATTTTTCTTAGTGTTTGTGTATTACTTAGTATCCGTAATGCGTAATAAAACGGAGGAAGAAAATCAAGCTCCAAAGTATAGCGTTTTGAAATCCATTCTTTTTTCAATAATAGGTATTGTTTGCTTAATACTTGGAAGCAATGCAGTAGTAGATTCTGCTAGCGATATTGCAAAGATGTTAGGGGTTAGTGAAAGAATGGTATCCTTAACTATAATTGCTCTTGGAACGAGCCTACCGGAGTTAGTTACTAGTGTGATTGCAACAAAAAAAGGAGAATATGATATAGCCATGGGTAATGTAGTAGGTAGTAATATCTTCAATATAGGAGTGGTATTAGGAGTTCCTTTAGCATTATTTGGAACGATTTCTAATATTTCGATTAGTAATATCGACTTAATAGCATTGTTTTTATCCACTTCGTTACTATTTATATATAGTTTAAAGAATTATAAAATAACAAAAGCCGAAGGAATTAGCTTTTTAGTAATCTTTGTTATTTATTATAGTTATGTAATTTTTGCTTAGAAAGGTAAGGGATGAAAATGAAGTTTGAAAAATTAAAAGTAGGAAAAACATCAGAAATAGAAAAAGAAATGATAAAAGAATGGGGTGGAATGGAAACCATTCTAAATAAAAGTATTGAAAAAAGAAAAGAAAATGAAAAATTTGTATTTTATGATGGTCCAGCAACAGCGAATGGATTTCCAGGTCTTCATCATATGATGGCAAAATTTCTAAAAGATTCTTTTTGCAAATATCAAACCATGAGAGGGCATAAAGTATTAAGAAAAGTAGGTTGGGATACGCATGGCCTTCCTGTAGAACTACAAGTGGAGAAGGAACTTGGGTTTAATGGAAAAAAAGATATCGAAACATTTGGAATCGAAAAATTTAATAAGGAATGTCGCCATATTGTTTGGAAAAATGAGGAAGCGTTTACTAGATTAACAGAAGAAATGGGACAATTTATTGATTTAAAGAATCCTTATGTTACTTATGATAATAATTATATTGAAACAGAATGGTGGATTTTACAAAAGTTCTTTGAAGAAGGTTTATTTTACGAAGGAAGTAAAATTTTACCATATTGTCCAAGATGTGGAACAGGACTTGCTTCTCATGAAGTGGCTCAAGGATATGAAGAAAGTACTGCAAATACAGTAATAGTTCCATTTAAAAAGAAGGATGAGGACGTTTACTTCTTAGTATGGACTACCACTCCTTGGACGTTATCAAGTAATCTTGCCTTATGTGTTAATCCAGAAGAAATTTATGTAAAAGTGGAATCTTTAGGAAATCAGTTTATAGTAGCTAAAAAATTAATGGAGAAAGTATTAGGAGAAGATGTTCAAATCTTAGAAGAATATTCTGGGAAAGATTTAGAATATGTGGAATATGAACAATTAATTCCTGATTTTGAAGTAAAGAAAAAAGCCTTCTTTGTTACTTGTGATTCTTATGTTACAACAGAAGATGGAACTGGTATTGTCCATATTGCTCCTGCTTTTGGAGAAGATGATGCTCATGTTGGAAAGAAATATAACTTACCATATTTAAATCCAGTAGGAGAGGATGGAAAATATGTAGATGGAACATGGAAAGGAATGTTTGTTTTTGATGCGGATTTAGAAATTGTTAAATACTTAAAAGAGCATGCTAAATTATTCAAAAAACAAAAAATATCCCATCAATACCCACATTGCTGGAGATGTCATACTCCTTTGATTTACTATTCAAAACCAAGTTTTTATATTGAAACCACCAAATTAAAAGATAGAATTATCGAAGCAAATAAAACAGTACATTGGCATCCGGAATTTGTTGGTGAGAAACGATTTGGAAATTGGTTAGAGAATATGAAAGATTGGGCTATCTCTAGAAATCGTTATTGGGGAACTCCACTTCCTTTATGGAGATGTGAATGTGGACATATGGATATGATAGGTTCTCGTAAAGAGTTAGTTGAAAAAGCACTAGAAGATATTGATGAGACAATCGATTTGCATCGACCTTATGTTGATGAGGTACATATTACTTGTCCAAAGTGTGGAAAAACAATGAATCGAGTAACGGATGTAATAGATTGTTGGTTTGACTCTGGTTCTATGCCATTTGCACAATATCATTATCCTTTTGAAAATAAAGAATTATTTGAAGAGCAATTTCCAGCTGATTTTATTGCCGAAGGAATTGATCAAACAAGAGGGTGGTTCTACACCTTATTAGTCATTTCTGTCTTTCTTACTGGAAAATCTCCTTATAAAAATGTATTAGTAAATGATTTATTACTGGATAAATTTGGTAAAAAGATGTCAAAATCCAAAGGAAATATCGTGGAACCATTTACTACTATTGAAGAGTATGGAGCAGATACGGTAAGATTCTACTTACCATATGTATCTCCTGTTTGGACTCCACTCCGTTTTGATACAGAAGGAATGAAAGAGATTTACTCAAAATATATTTCTACTTTTAAAAATGCTTATTCTTTCTTTGAAATGTATGCGAATGCAGATAATATTGATCCAAGATTATATGATATTGATGCATCAGAAAGAGAATTAATTGACAAATGGTTATTATCCAAATTAAATAGATTAGTAAAGACGATTACAGAAGGATATGAAAATTACGATTTAAATAAAGTAGTAAAAGCAATTGTTCCATTCTTAAATGATGATTTATCTAACTGGTATATTAGAAGTAACAGAAGACGTTTTTGGGATAGCGAATTAACAGAAAGTAAGAAGCAAGTTTATCTAACTACTTATGAAGTATTAGTAACTCTTGCTAAGTTAACAGCACCAATTACACCATTTATTTCCGATGAAATTTATGTAAAATTAACCAATCAAGAAAGTGTTCACTTCGCTGATTTTCCAGATGCAGTTGAAAGTTTAATTAATGAGAAGATAGAAGAGAAAATGGATTTAGTAAGAGATATTTGTAGTTTAGGAAGAGATGCTAGAGAATCGGTAAATATTAAGGTTCGTCAACCAATTAGCGAAGTCATTCTCTCAAGTGAGGTAAAAGATAAGATAAAAGATTTAGATAGTATTATTAAAGAGGAATTAAATGTAAAGAAAATATCATACCAAGATGATATGACAGAGTACCTTACTTATTCTTTAAAACCGAATTTTAAAGTACTTGGAAAAGAATTAGGACCAAAGATTAAAGTTCTTCAGGAAAAATTAAAAAATTTATCTAGTAATGATGCCTATAAGGTATCCAAAGAGCCTCTAACCATTTCATTAGATAATGAAGATTTTACACTGGACTCGTTAAATACAATTACTTCTATTGATGTAAAAGAAGGCTATACTGCAAGCAGTAATACGAATACGGTAGTAGTTTTGAATACGAATCTTACAGAAGAGTTAGTATTAGAAGGACTTGCACGTGAATTTATTAGAAAAGTACAAGCATTAAGGAAAGAGGCCGATTTTGTAATAACGGATCATATTCATGTTTATTATCAAGGTGATCAAGATATTGAAAAAATGTTAGAATTCTATCAAGACTATGTTATGCAAGAAGTTTTGGCAGAGAAGATGGTAAAAAAAGAAATGGAAAGTGCTCCATATGATTTCAATGGGCATGATTGCTGTATCGAAGTAGAAAGAGTATAAAAAAAGAAGAATCTCAATAAAGGGATTCTTCTTCTATTTCTTTTTCAGGAAGAGAGTTGACTTTCGTAATGACTTTTGCCAAAATATTTAAAGCAATTTGTTCTGTCTTCCGGTCGATATCACGTAAGGGGTTTAATTCTACTAAATCAAAGGAAGAAACTGTATCAAATTTATCGATAATATAATCACAAATTTCGATAGCTTCTTCATTGTTAATTCCATTAAATTCTGGAATCGAAACACCAGGAGCAATCTCAGGATCAATGACATCTAAGTCATAACTAATATGGACACCTCTTGTTTTATACCCAGCAATTTCGAAAGCTTTTTCCATGATTGCCTTGGCACCTTCCTTTTTGATATCTTCTGTTGTAAAAACTGTAACTCCAGCGTATCGCAAATTATCTTTTTCGTCATGATCGATACTTCTTGCACCTACAATCACGGTCTTTGCGGGTTGGATAATGTCGCCTTTATGAAAATAGCGTAGTTCTTCACATTCATATCCTGTAATGGCAGCCAAAGGAAGTCCGTGGATATTGCCAGTTAACGTCGTACTAAAAGTATTATAGTCAGCATGAGCATCAATCCATATCATTCCCACGTCTTCATTTACTTTCGCATCGGCAAGACCTGCTGGAATAACAACAGAGTGATCCCCTCCTAATGTAATAGGAAAGTAACCTTCTTTCATTCTTTGAACAATTTCTTTATACATTTTTTCGTTCATTTCATTGATTTCGTATTTATTTTTACTTCGATCCGAGATATTTCTACTTTTAATAATATCCTTTGGTTGAGAATAAGATATGATTTCTCCGGTATAGAAACTTTTAATATCATTAATTAATTGAATAGGTCCAAGTTTTGCTCCATCAATATGAACACCTAAATCACTTCCTGCGCTTATAATTACACTTTTCATATTATCACCTTGTAATAGTTTATATCAGTTTTTTATTTTTATCAAGTTTAGTACTTTAATTTTACATTAGTTTACGATATAATGAAAAAGGTGATAGTAATGAAGAAATTAAGTGAATTATATGATGTGAATTCTGATGTTTTAATAAAAGATATCAAAATTAATTCAAAAGAAATAGAAAAAGGAGACCTTTTTGTTTGTACAATGGGAGTTACAGCAGATAGGCATGATTTTATTGATATGGCAATAGAAAATGGAGCAAGTGCGATTGTGGTTAGTCGTGATATTCCTAAAAAGAGTGTTCCTCTTATCAAAGTGGAGAATACCAATGAAGAACTATCTAAAATTTGTCAAAAGTTCTATGATTATCCCAATAAAGAACTAAAAATGATTGGTGTAACTGGTACGGATGGGAAAACCACAACAGCAACGATTATTCAAACTTTGATTGGAAAAAATGATTGCGGTTATATTGGAACAAATGGAAGAAGTTGGAAAGATAAAGTAAGAGATGACAATCCAAATACCACCCCAGATGAGACTGTCCTATATCGATTTTTAAGGGATTTTAGAGATGACAATTGTCGTTATGCAGTGATGGAAGCAAGTAGTGAAGCTTATTTTAGAAAAAGGTTAAATAATTTAGAATATGATATCTCCTGTTATACCAATATTACTAGTGAACATCTAAATATTCATGGAAGTTTTGAAAACTATTTGGATTGTAAAAAACAAACCTTTAAAAACACAAAAAGTTCCGGATATTGTATTTTAAATAGAGATGATTCTTATTATGAGGATATGTTAGCAGCCAGTAACGGCACTCCATTCAGTTATGGAACCCATAAAAATGCTGATTTACAAATAGTAAATTATGAAATTCATTCTCATAAAACGAAGATTACTTTTTCTTATCAAGAAAAAGAATACCAAATAGAAAGTCCTTTAGTAGGGGAATTTAATGTATATAATTTAGCTGCTGGATTACTCGTTTGTTTATCGCTTGGCTTTTCTATGGAAGATTTAATACCAAGAATTAAGGATATCAAAGTTAGTGGTAGAATGGAATTATTAGATACCAAAACTCCTTATTATGTTATGGTAGATTATGCTCATACTCCAAACGGAATTAAAAATCTTTTAAAATTTGTGCATACTTTAGATATTAATCGTTCTATTGTGGTAATTGGGCAAGCGGGAGAAAGAGATTATTTAAAAAGACCTAAGGTAGGAAATACCGTCGTTGAAAATGCCAGTTATGCCATTTTTACTTATGAAGATCCACGAAGTGAAGACCCAAAAGATATCTGCGAAGATATCATCAAGGAATTGAAAGAAAAACATGATAATTATGAGATTGTATTAGATCGTCATGAAGCGATTGAGAAGGCTATTTCGATAGCAAAAGAAAAAGATATGGTTCTAATATTAGGAAAAGGGAATGAAACGTATCAAAAGTTAAAAAAAGAGACCATTTACTTTAATGATATTGAAGAAGCTTATCTTGCTGTTAAAAAGAGAAAAGAAAAAGAAGGGATAGAAGTTTAAAATAAAAATAAGATTACTAGTAAATAGGTAGTCTTATTTTTTTCGCTTTTTTTTGTTATCAGCAATTCCAAAATAGATAGATGCTTCTTTTTGAATTCCTTCATAAGTGTATTCATCAAAAAACTCTTTTATCTCTTTCCTTCCTTTCTCATCAAGAATTCCCTCCATGATGTAGTAGGCATCTTCTAATCGATTTTGACTAAAAAATTCTAAGTCATCCCAATCATTGATTTCTATTTGATAGGCAGTTTGATTTCCTTCTTCTTTTCTTGACCTATTTATAATTTCTATTTCTATTTCAAATAGTGCTACAAAAAAGATACCTAAGGTTAAGTTTCTACGCTCTTTCATTTTTAATCTGGAAGGTTCAAAATTGTAAGAAGATAGAAGACAAGAAAATAGTATTTCTCTTTTATTGGTAATGTAAGATCCTATATTATCCTCAAAATATTCTTTTAACTCTTCATAAATATTGGTGGAATCTTGATATTCTTCTACTAATTCATTTGCTGTTGCGTCACTTTCTTTTCTTAAATTATGAATGGTTGATAGTAATTGTTTATATTGATTTTTCATAATCACGCTTCCTTTTTGTTTACGTAGTATTGTAAAACATTCGTCTTTTTTTGTCAATTTTTGCATATAGTTTAATGGGTGAAGTGAATGTTGTTTAATTTATTTTTGTTATTGAAGGGAATTTTTTTAACGGGTTCTTATTCGAATCAAATATTTCCGGATCCTTTAACAAAAGAAGAAGAAGATTTATGTATTAAAAAGGCAAAACTAGGAGATAAGGAAGCTCGTAATAAGCTAATAGAACATAATCTTCGGTTAGTTGCTCATATTGTTAAAAAATTTGAATCCAAATATGTAGATCAAGATGATTTAATCAGTATCGGAACCATTGGGCTAATCAAAGGAGTAGATACTTTTTCAAACGATAAAGGCGTAAAAATTACTACGTATTGTGCAAGGTGTATTGAAAATGAAATCTTAATGTATTTTAGAAGTAACAATAAAACAACCAAAAATATTTCCATTAATGAATCGATAGGTTATGATAAAGATGGAAATGAGATTTCGATATTAGATGTTTTAAAAGCTCCCAAACCAGACTTTATTGAAGATATTTCCTTAAAAGATGATATAAAATTATTAAATCAATATATGGATATTCTAACACCAAGAGAAAAAGAAATCTTAATTAGACGTTATGGTTTAAATAATCGTAAAGAACAGACTCAGAAGGTAATTGCTAAAGAATTAAAAATATCTAGAAGTTATGTATCCAGAATTGAGAAAAGAGCACTTACTAAAATTTTAAGAGAATTCATTAAAAATAATAAAGTAGATAGTTAGTTTATGAGAAAAATAAAATGATAATGTATTATACTACATAGTTCTTTTTTTTTGAGTACCATAATGAATAGATTTCTTTACACTTTTACAAAATAAAAGTATAATAACGTTAGTGAGGAAATATGAGAAAAAGAAATATTATTTTAATTGTTTTATTAGTAGTTGGAATCTTTAAGATAATTGATTATTTGTTTTTTCCACAAATTCGGTTAGTAAAAGGTAAAACTTACTATATTAATTATAAAGAAACCTATAAGGAACCGGGATATAAAATTTATTTACGTGGAAAAAGACTTCATTCTTATGCCACAAGAGTAGGAATGGTAGACTCAGAAAAGATTGGTGACTATAAGATTTCTTATCAAATAGGAGAATCTATTTTTAAAAAGAAAGTAACTCGAACAGTGAAAGTAAGAGATTTAGAGGAACCTGAAATCAAATTAGCTTCCTATGATGATATTATTTTTTGTAGAAAGCTAGATAATGTAGATGGTAGTAAGAATATTTTTACTTCTTTATCTAGTAGGAGAAAAGAAAAATTATCATTTTTTGATACTGGTTATCTAGATATTATTAAGAATAATAACTACCAGGTAGTAGATAATTATGATGGGGATATTACCAATCAATTAAAAGTAATAAAAACAGATAATTATTACCAGTATGTAGTAGAAGATTCTTCTCATAATAAAAAAGTAATCATTCGAAAAATAAAATATCAAGATAAAGAAAAACCGGAGATTACGTTAAATGGAGAAGATTATCTTACGGTTTACTTAAATGAAGATTATCAAGAACCTGGGTACTCTGTTTCTGATAATTGTGATAAAAAGATAAAAGAAAAAGTAAAAATAAAAAGTTCTATTAATACCAAGAAACCAGGTCTTTACAAAATAGAATATCAAGTGAGGGATTCAAGTAAGAATAAAGATTCCAAAGTAAGGTATGTCAGTGTTTCCAAACCTTTACAAAAAGGGGCAATTTATCTAACATTCGATGATGGACCAAGACTCGAAACGACTTCTGCTATTTTAGATATTTTAAAAGAAGAAGGAGTAAAAGCAACCTTTTTTGTTACCAATAAGGGCCCAGATTCTTTAATTCAAAGAGAATATGCAGAAGGGCATACCATAGCTTTACATACTGCTAGTCATGATTATTCTTATCTTTATAGTTCCGTTGAAAACTATTTTAAGGATTTAGAAAGTGTAGGAAACCGAGTAAAGAGGTTAACAGGAATGGATACTAAAATCATTCGATTTCCAGGAGGTTCTTCTAATACGGTAAGTAGAAAATACAAAGAGGGAATTATGTCTATTTTAACAAAAGAAGTTTTAAAAAGAGGCTATAAATATTTTGATTGGAATATCAATAGTGGAGATGCTGGTGTTACCACCAATCCTTTAGAAGAAGTTAGCTTAGTAACCTCCAAACTATCGAAAGAAAAAGAGAATGTGGTGTTAATGCATGATATTAAAACTCATACCAAAGAGGCTTTAAGAGATATTATTCGTTATGGTAAAGAAAATGGATATACCTTCTTACCGCTTACCATGGATGATGATATTTTGACACAAAAAGTGAATAACTAGTAAAAAAGCAACTCTTATAGTATAATATATTAGGCGGTGAGAAAGTGAATAAGTTTAGACCAACGATTTATAAGAAAAATATATTTGAAATTGACTATCAAAAATTAAAAAAAGAAGGGATTACTTGTTTGATTTTTGATTTAGATAATACATTAGCATTACTAGAAGATAAAATTTGTCCAGAAGATACGAAAAAGCTTATAAAGAAGTTGCAAGAAGATTTCTTAATCTTTATTATTTCAAACAATACGAAAAAAAGAATTGAGCCATATCAAAAAGAACTTGGTGTATATGCAGTATCATTTGCTTTAAAACCACTAACAATTGGTTTAAATAAAATAAAGCTTCTTCATCATTTAAAGAAAAAGGAAATGGTAATGATAGGAGATCAGATTGTAACAGATGTCTTATCTGGAAATCATTTCCGTATCAAAACCATTTTAGTGGATCCATTAGGAGAAAAAGATTTAAAAATAACAGGATTAAATAGAAAGATAGAAAGTAAAATTATCAATAGATATCAAAAAAGGGGCGTATTTGAAAGAGGTAATTATTATGGATAATCAGATAAAAAAGTGTAGTGGTTGTGGAGTCGTATTACAAGAAGATAATATGTTACAAGAAGGTTATACCACAAGTTTAGATAATGATGTTTGTCAAAGATGTTTTCGAATGAGAAATTATGGAGAATATCAGGTCGTTGCGAAATCCAATGAAGAATATATGAAAATATTAGAAAGTGTTGCTAAAACAAAAGATTTGGTTTTATATGTTACCGATTTATTGAATCTAGAAGAAGATATTTTAAAAATTAGAGAGTTTATTCCTAATAAAATGATTTTAGTTTTAAATAAGAAAGATGTCTTACCAAAGAGTGTAAAAGAAGAAAAAATTAAAAAGTATTTTGAAGAGAATAAAACTTTCTTTGATGAAATTATCGTTATTAGTGTAGAAAAGAACTACAACATTGATTGTTTATTAAAGTGTATAAAACGATTACAAACGACACGTAATGTTTACGTAGTGGGTCATACGAATGCTGGTAAATCTACTTTAATTAATAAACTAATTAAAAATTATGCTACTTCCAACGAAAAAGAATTAACCATGTCTCCACTTCCTTCTACTACGTTATCGACAGTAAGTATTGAAATCAATGAGTATTTGACGTTGATTGATACCCCAGGTTTGGTTGATATGTCTTCTATGATGAATTATGTGGATACCAAAATGTTAAAGAAGATGAGTCCCAAAAAAGAAATTAAACCAAAAACATACCAACTAAAAAAGGATCAATCCTTAGTTATTGAAGATTTAGTAAGAATTGATTATAAAGAGGGAGATAAAAATAGTTTTACGGTATTTATGTCGAATGATTTAAAAATTAAGAGATTTTTTCATCCTAATCATGAAGAGTTGAAAGAGAAAAACAAAACAAGGTATGAATTGAAATATGATTCCGATTTAGTGATTAATGGATTAGGGTTTGTAAAAATTGTAAATAAAGGTACGATTGATGTCTATGTAGATCAAAATATTTCTACTTTTATCAGAAACTCTCTTATTTAGGAATATCAATTCCATATTTATCGTACTTTTTATCTAAGAATAATCCCATTTTAGGAGGATAATAAGTACAGATTGCAAAAATAGAAAAGTTTAATATCAAAAGGACTAAGCTAATTTTATTAAGGAGAGAGTATTCCTTAGTGGTAGAGATTCTAGAACAAATCATTTCACTTAGCAAGATAGAAAGAAATAGAATGATAAGAGTAATTATCATATTTTCTCCTATTAGATAGTTTACTGGCAAATAAAGGAGTAAAAGAATGATAATTGATGCCATACTTCTTAAGTAAGTTTTGAAAAGTATGTTCTTTTCTTTATAAAAGATATTAGATAGTAAACTAAAGAAACAAGTGGCTGTAAAAATCATTTTTAAATGCTCAAAGACACTTTCATTTACTGGGAAAAATAGGCTAGTTAGAAAAGAAGGAAACCAGTCATATCCAAAATGAAAAATGGAACAGAAAGTAAAAATAATAGCAGTATTTAATAATATTTTTTTGAAATTCATTGAAATCACCATTATTAGTTTAAGTAAAAAAAGAAAAGTTTATTCCAAAAGGAGGTATTTTTATGAATCAAGATTTAGTAGCAGAGATTCGAAGTAAGATTGATATTGTCGATGTCATAAGTGAGCGAATACCTCTAATAGCAAAGGGAAAAAATTATTTTGGAGTATGTCCCTTTCATGAGGATACGCATCCTTCTATGAGTGTTTCCAGAGATAAGCAAATTTACCGTTGTTTTTCTTGTGGAGAATCTGGAAATGTCTTTAACTTTGTAATGAAATATGATCATAAAAATTTTTCAGAAGTGATTAAAGAATTAGGAGAAAGAGCTGGCGTTGATACGAAAACTGTACGTATTCACCAAAAAGATGAGAAATACAACAATCTCTATGAAGCTTATCAACTAAGTCAAAAATATTACCAAAATAATTTATATTCGAAATTAGGAAGAGAAGCCAGAAAATATTTAGAAACTAGGAAACTAGAGGAAGAAACTTTAAAAGAATTCGGAGTTGGATTATCTCTAGAAAGTGATAATGATTTAACCATGCTTTTAAAAAATAAGAAATATGATGTGGCTACTTTGAATCAAATTGGATTATCGAATGATATGCATGATGTTTATAAAAATCGAATTATGTTTCCTCTTTATGATCCTTATGGAAGAATCGTAGGTTTTTCAGGAAGAGTTTATAAAGATTCAAATGGTGGGAAATATGTCAATACGAAAGAGACGGTTATCTTTAAAAAAGGAAATTGTCTTTACCATTATCATGAGGCAAAAGATTATTGTAAAAGCCTAAAGTCTGTTATCTTGGTAGAAGGTTTTATGGATGTCATAAGGCTTTCTACGATTGGTATTAAAAATACGGTTGCTTTAATGGGAACGGCTCTTACAAAGGAACAGACTACTTTACTTACTAGGCTTTCTAATCACATTATTATTTGTTTAGATGGAGATGGACCTGGGAAGAATGCTGCTAAAAAAATAGGGGAGAATTTATTTAATATGGGAATCGAAGTAAAAATCATAACGATTCCAAACGAGGAGGATCCAGATAGTTTTATTTTAAAAAATGGTAAAGAGAAATTTTTATCTCTATTAGAATATGCGGAGAACTATAGTGACTATAAGATTCATTTATTAAAAGAAAATGTTAATTTTCAAAGTGAAGAGGAATTAGCGAGCTATATTCATAGTGTTTTACTAGAGGCAAGTAAGATAGACGATGAAATAAGACAGGAAATTATTTTAAAAAAACTTGCAAAAAATTACGATATAGGGTATAATACACTGGAAAAAAGATTTAAAGAGTTAAATCCCAAAAAAAAGAAACAGCCAGAAAAAATAGAAGTAGCAAAGAAAAGCAGGAAAGATAAATACCAACAAGCCGTAGAACAAATAATTTATTTTATGTTAAATCATGATTGGGTAGTGGACCAAGTAGAAAAAGAAAAACTAGTTTGTCCTACCAATGAAGAAAGATTATTAATTAGTGAAATAATTTATTTTTATAAGAAGAATGGTTATATAGATATTGCTGATTTTTTTACTTTTATACAAGATAAAAATGATTTGTTAAAGCTACTAAATAGTATTGTTTCTAGTAATTATCAAGAAAATGTAGAAAAGAAAAACTTATTTTCTTATTTTCATGTAGTAAAGGATTATAGTATCAATCAACAAAAGGTTAGGCTTCAAGAGTTAATGAAAGAAGAGAAAGATCCTCTAGAGCAAGCTAAAATAGCAGACCAAATTAGGAAGCTAAAGTTAGGAGATAATTAGAATGATTGGAGAAATAAGGACACTAGATGAAAGAAAGAAGAAGTTAATTAGTTTAGGAAAAAAGCAAGGTTTTATTACTTATGAGCAATTAGCAGATGAGTTAAAGGGGTTAGAAATTGATAGTGATTCTCTAGATGACTTATATAATGCTTTAACAGAAGAAGAAATCGATATTGTATCAGAAGATGGATCGGATGATGCAAGTGGTGATGAAATTACAGAGCATATTCAAGTGGAAGATTTGACCATGTCTAAGGATATTAAAATAAATGATCCTGTTAGAATGTATTTAAAAGAAATTGGACGAATTAATTTGTTGACATCGGATGAAGAATTTGAATATGCACAAAGAGCGAAAGAGGGAGACGAAGAAGCCAAAAGATTACTTGCAGAATCAAACCTTCGTTTAGTTGTTTCGATTGCAAAACGTTATGTAGGACGTGGTATGTTATTCTTAGACTTAATTCAAGAAGGAAATATTGGTCTTATGAAAGCGGTAGATAAATTTGATCCTACGAAAGGATATAAATTTTCCACTTATGCTACTTGGTGGATTAGACAAGCGATTACTCGTGCCATTGCAGACCAAGCAAGAACCATTCGTGTACCAGTTCATATGGTAGAAACGATTAATAAATTAGCTCGTGTTCAGCGTCAATTAACACAAGATTTAAATCGTGAACCAACCGATGAGGAAATCGCTAAAAAGTTAGGTATTACCGTAGAAAAGGTAAGAGAAGTTTATAAAATTAGCCAAGATCCTGTATCATTAGAGACCCCAATTGGAGAAGAAGAAGATTCTCATTTAGGAGATTTTGTACCTGATGAGAGAGCTTTAGGACCAGAAGAATATACGACCGTAGAGATGCTAAAAGAAGAATTAGCAGGTGTTTTATTAACACTAACAGACAGGGAAGAAAAGGTACTAAGACTTCGTTTTGGATTAGATGATGGACAATGTAGAACCTTAGAAGAAGTAGGTCAAATTTTTGGTGTTACTCGTGAGAGAATTAGACAAATTGAAGCAAAAGCTCTTCGTAAATTAAGACATCCCTCTCGTAGTAGAAAATTAAAGGATTTTTTAACAGACTAATGAGAATAAATAATCGATTAAAAATGGTTGGTGACTTGGTAGAGGAAGATAGTCTAACTATGGATGTGGGGTGTGATCATGCCCTTCTTTCTATTTATTTGGTACTGAAAAAGAAACAGAAAAGAGCTATTGCCTCTGATATCAAAGAAGGACCTTTAGAGAGTGCAAAAGAAAATATAAAAAGATATCAAGTAGAAGAACAAGTGGAATTACGACTTGGCGATGGATTATCCACTTATACAGAAGATATTGATACGGTTACGATATCTGGTATGGGTGGAAGAACCATGATTGGTATTTTTAAAAGAAATATGAAAATTACAAAAAAATTAAAAACGATTATTGCATCTCCTAATAATTATCAACAAGATGTAAGAGAATTCTTTACTAGTATTGGTTTTCGAATTGTTGATGAGACTCTTGTAAAAGAAGGAAAAGTAATTTATCAAATTATGAAGTTTACGAAAGGACGAAGCAAACTATCCAAAAGAGAAAAATTCTTTGGACCAATTTTATTACAAAAAAAGGGTTATTTGTTTATAGAATATTATAAAAGAGAAAAGATGCAAAGAGAAATCTTGATGAAAATACTTCCTAAAAATTATCGTCTAAAAAAATGGATGTTGAAAAAAGAAATAAAGATGATTGAGGAAGAAATATAAGAAGGAAAAGAAATGCTTGAAGGAACTATGAACTTTTTAAGAAGAATGGAGTCAAGGAATCCCACAATAGTGAGAATTCTTGAAGAAAAAGGATCTGTAATTGAAAATAGGCATTTTGGAATTCCATCTATGAAAAGAAAAATGAGAAAATACGAATTGTCAGAACCTGAATTTTATGAAGAAAGAGATAGTTTTAAGGTTGTGTTTAGAAATAAAGTAGTAGACTATTCTGAATTACAAAGTGATACACAAAATAATACTTTATTACAAGATGTTACTACAAAAGTTTTAGATTTTTGTTTAGAACCTAGAACAGCCCAAGAAATTAGAGAACCTATTAGAATATCATCAAAAAGTTACCTTGCAAATAATATTATTAAACCTTTAATCAGCAATGGTCTATTAGATTACACTAATAAAAATACAAAATTAAAAATATATTACAATAAAAAAATAAGCACATGGTTTTCTATATTAATGAAACCAAGCTTACTATTTGGATGAAGAAAAATAGAAAAGAAAGAAGAATTATTTTCAGACAACTTTAAAACTTCTTTCTCTTTTTTTTCTTTTTATTTAATCTCTGTATTTATATGCAAAAAAAGTAGGTTTTTTTTTAAATCAAAATAATTATTTTGTTATAACAAAATAACTTTACAAAGTAAAAGATAAACTATATAATGGAGATAGAGGTGAGTACTATGTTAATTAGAGAAAATTATTTATCAAAAATAAGAGGCTTTTATCACTCTAATTTGGTAAAAATATTAGTTGGTATTAGAAGATGTGGTAAATCTGTAATATTAAACCAAATCATAGAAGAAATAAAAAGTAGTGGTGTAGAGGATACCCATATTATTAATATTAATTTTGAGTTTATCGAATATGAAGAGTTAAAGGATTACAAAAAGCTTAATCTTTATATAAAAGATAAAGTAAAAGATAAAAGTATTTATTATGTTTTTTTAGATGAAATACAAAATGTAGATAGATTTGAAGATGTTGTAAATTCATTAAGAGCTTCTATTAAAAATATTAGTATCTTTATAACTGGTTCTAATAGCAAAATGCTATCAGACGAATTATCTACTGTATTATCTGGAAGATACGTTTTATTTTATATTCATCCATTATCATATAAGGAATACATAGAATTAACTCATAAAGATGCTTATGATATGAATAGTTTTTGGGATTATACGAAATGGGGAGGATTACCAAATAGATGTGAATTTGAAAATACTACAGATATTAAAAATTATCTTCATAGCGTATTTGATTCTATCATATTAAGAGATATTGTAAAAAGATTAAACCTTCAGGATACCATTCTTTTTGATATGATATTGCAATACCTAATTGATACAATGGGAAGAGAATTTTCTGCTGAAAACATAATTAAGTATTTAGAAAAAGAATATAAGAAAGTATCTACAGAAACTTTATATACTTATATCGATGCATTATGTAAAGCATTAATTGTAAAAAAAGTATATCGGTATGATGTTCATGGTAAAGCAGTATTAAAAACATTAAATAAGTATTATGCCACTGATTTGGGGATTGCTCAAATAAAGAATAATAGCCAGCAATTTAAAAAATATGTCATACTTGAAAATGTTGTTTATAATGAACTTATTGTTAGAGGCTATGAAGTATATATTGGTAAAACAAAAAATGGAGAAGTTGATTTTTTAGCTCAAAAAGATGGTCTTCATAAATATATTCAAGTAACCTATGAACTAAATAATGAAGAAGTAATAGAAAGAGAATTTGGAGCATTTAAAACGATTACAGAGGATTCTTCTAAATATGTAATATCTTTAGATAAAGAAGATTTTTCACAGAATGAGATTGTTCATATGAATTTAATAGATTTTCTTATAAGTGATGAATTTTAAAGAAATGAAAATGATTAGAAAATAAAAATCTAATCATTTTGTTTGGATCAAAAGGTAAAGTTTCCGATTATTTTATTATGTGTTGTGTCTAAATTTTATTATTGCTCGCCCTAAAATTTTCTTGAATAAATAGAGAAAATGTGTTATACTATGCCTAATTTTAAACGTTAACGAATATCTAATTAAAAAGAAAAGGGGATAATAATGGAACATGTTATACAAATAAAAGAATTAATGAGAAAGGATTCAACGATAGGATTTGGTTATGTTGGAAGAAGTTTAGAAACGGGAAAAATAAAGTATTATTTCTTAGAGAAAGAAAAAGAAGGTAATTTCAATTTTTTACAGGAATTTGATATTCATAATATGAATAATGAATATGTTTTGTCTTGTTTACATGATTGTAACTTTGAAAGACCTACTTTTTCTTCTTTGTTACCAGAAGAATTAGATGAATTTCTACCCGAGATATTAAATAAGCATACATCATATAATTTAGAAAATGGTTATTCTACTAGTTTTATTGATAGAAATAAAATTGATTTGTCGGTTCAACCATTAGTATATAGTAGATTTAGAAGAACAAGACCTTCTCCAGCAAGTTATAATGCAAGGGAAAATCAAATTAGTATCCGAATAACAAAACAAGAATGGGAAATATCATCAGAAGAAGAAAAAGAAAGATGTAAAAATCATCTCATTCATGAGGTGGGTCATTTGAAAGCCAGTAACTGTTTTTTCACAGGGAATATTTTAAATATACAAGTTGGTTTTGATATCAATCAATATCATACTAGTCCAATTCCATTAGAAAATGGAGATGTTTTTTATAAATTAGAACAGAGACTTCCCAAAGATATTATTAAAACACAGGTAAACTGCATTTTAGAAGAGATTATGAATGATTATGATTGTCATTGTGCCTTTCCATCTTTTCATAGAAATTATCCTAAATTTGGAGAACAATTGAATTATCTTTGTGATAATAGTCTTTTAATGGACCGATATACCAAAGGAATGAAGGGTTACTATGAAAGAATGTATCAAATCATACCAAATGAAGATTTAGCAACTGAATTATTAGAAACCATCTATGCGGCAACTTATGGTACCAGTAGAGAAGCAACAAAAGAAAAAGCAAAAGAGATGATAAAAAAATACGAAGTAGCCAAAAAGAAAAAGAACTAGTTGGTATAAAAATAAATAGGATGGGAATGAAACGAAATAGAGAAAAACATATTGTGAAGAAATCATAACAAATGATATAATGGGGATACGTTAAATAAATGGGAGAATGTGTATGAATCCAAAAATATATTTTGATAATAATGCCACTACGAAATGTGATGAAGAAGTAATCAATGCTATGTTGCCATATTTAAAAGAGGAATATGGTAATCCAAGTAGTATTTACTCATTTGGTAGTAGTGTAAAAGAATCCATTCAAAAAGCAAGAAAAAATATTGCAGAACTATTAAATGCCAAAGAAAGTGAAATCATCTTTACTAGTTGTGCTAGTGAAAGTAATACAACTGCCATTTTTAGTGCAGTGAGAAATAATCCGAATAAGAAGCATATCATTACTACTAGTGTAGAACATGCATCCATCATGGAAGCAATGAAGTATTTGGAAAGTATAGGTTATGATATTACTTATTTATCTGTAGATGAGAAGGGGAAACTGGATTTAGAAGAGGTAAAAACTGCTATTACAGAAGATACTTTTCTAATAACAATCATGATGGCGAATAATGAATTAGGTAATATCTACCCGATAAAAGAAATTGGAGAAATAGCGAAAACTCATCATATTTTATTTCATTGTGATGCCGTTCAAGCAGTTGGAAAAGTAAAAATTGATGTTATGGCTATGAATATCGATACCTTATCTTTATCGGGACATAAGATACATGCTCCTAAAGGAATTGGTGTTTTATATGTGAAAGAAAATATCCCATTTATTCCTCTTGTTTTTGGTCATCAAGAAAAAAATAGAAGAGGTGGAACGGAAAATGTCGCTTATATAATTGGTCTTGGAAAAGCTACCGAGTTGTTATTGAAAGATAATTTTACAACCAATCAGAAAATGAAACAATTAAGAGATGAGATGGAAAAACAAATCCAAGAAAAAATTAGTGATATTAAAATCTATGGGGATATGGAAAATCGATTAGCAAACACCTCTAGTATTGCATTTAAAAATGTCAATGCTGAAGAGTTATTAGTCATGTTAGAATCTTTTTCTATTTTTATTTCCACAGGATCGGCTTGTAATTCAGAAATAGCAGAACCATCTCATGTTTTAACTTCTTGTAAAGCGAATTTAAAAGAGTATAGTCCTATTCGAATTAGTTTCGGAAAATATAATACCAAAGAAGAAGTGGAACTGTTTGTCAAAAGATTAGAAAATGTAGTAGCCATGTTAAGGAGGAAATAAGATGCCAGAAGAAGAGAAAAAGAAAGTACTATCTTTAGTAGATTTTAAAGATAAAGTGATTTTAGATGTTGGATGTGGAGATGGAAGATATCGTGAGATATTCAAAGAAAAATGTCAAAAATATATCGGAATAGATATCGATGAAGAGTTAATTTCCCAAAATAATTTAAAAAATTTGGATGAAAAGATAATCTATCAATGTGCTGATATCAAAAATTATCACTCTACAGAAAAGTTTGATGTCATTATTTTGTCTTTATCTTTTCATGAAATTGATATAAAAGAACAGGGGACTGCTTTATTAAATATGTTAGGATTACTAAAGGAAGATGGTAAAATTATCATTTTAGATCCAAGACTAGATTCGAATTCTTTTCAGGGATTATGGAATGTTGCTTATGAAAACTTGAAATTATTTCAGCATGACTATATTGTAAAACATTCGAAAGAAGTGATTCAAAAAGCAGTAGAAAATAAACTTTGTAAAGTAGTAAAAGAGGATACTTTAGATATTAAATTTGAATTTGAAAATTTGGAAGAAATAGAGAATATGATTAAGAGTAGTGATGACTTTAAAGAAGTAGAATGGGATAGCAAAACAAAGCAAAGATTAGAGGCTATCTTAAGAGAGTTTATCAAAACGGATAATCCTATCGTTTTATATGATAAATTAGATATTACGATGATTGAGAAGTAAGGAGATAAAGAGTATGAATAAGAAAAAAATTATTTTTTATATCGATTGGACTGATTGTTTAGCTCATTTAACAGGAGATGAAGCTTATCAAGAAGGTGAAACGGAAGAACAAAGAAATCAGTATACTAGAAATCAAGTAAATCATTTCTTTTATGCTTTAGAAAAACTGCAGGAAAAGTATGATGTTGATATTCATTGTGTAACAGGCGGAACGATAGAATATTTAAACGGAGATGGTCATGGGTGGATTTCTTTACTACATGAACTTTTTGAAAATGCTGGTTTTCCAAATACGTTTCAATCTGTTGTTACAGAATATGGTGCTGATTTATTGATTGGTAAAGATTCTAGCATTTTAGAAAGACCATTTGAAGATTCTAAAATATTATGTACGAATCACTTATTAAATCAGATTGAAAATACCCTACCTTCTGAAATAAAAAGTATGGTAGAATTATCTTTATGTAAATATTTTGCTAATGTTCGTTTTGAGAAGGAAGATATGACACAACAGGAATTTGAATATTACTATGACTTAATCAAAGAGTTTCAAAATAATGAATTGTATTCTCTATATCCTTATTATTGTCCTGGTTATGGAGTAGAAATTGATGTTTTACCAAAAGGACTTGATAAAGCCAGAGGGGTTGATAGTATTAATTCTATTTTTTATCAAAATGTGCCAACAGAAAATATTGCTTTATCCTTATTTAATGGGGATTTTGCTCAGATTGATTTAAGAATGATTGATCATTCTTTAACAGAGGATGTCTTATTTGTTGCCTCTGTCGATGCGGATATCAAACCTTATGTTTCCAATACATCACTATCTTACCAGATAGGTGGTTATAAGATAGAAGCTTTAACTAAGGCAATGGAAGAAATCTCTACCAAAGATTTAGAAAAACATCCTTATATCAAAAAAGATTATCGCTATACCAAATAGTGTTAGTATCTAAGGAAAAAATAGAATCACAGAATATGGATTTTGAGACCTATCTTAAAAACAACTATCAAAATACGAATCGAAAAACATATTATGTTACTAAGGATATTTATCAAGAGTTAATGTCCATTTTAAAGGAGTGTATATTATGGCAGTACAAGTAAATTTTAAAATTTGTGATAATGCAAAAGAATGTGGAGGGGTAGCTGTTTGTCCGACGGGAGCATTTTCTTATGATGAGGAAAAAAATACGATTGTAATTGATAATGATAAATGTATCTCCTGTGGATTATGTGAAAAGGAATGTCCAATTGGTGCGATTATTGTTACCAAAACGGAAGAGGAATATCAAAAAGTAAAAAAAGAAATCGAAGATGACCAACGTACCATAAAAGATTTGTTTGTTGACCGATATGGGGCTAGTCCTTTATCTGAATTTTTTAGGATAGATACCAAACAAATAGAAGAAAAAGTTGCTAGAGATTCGTATACGTTAATTGAATGTTATCAAGAAGATACTATTGAATGCTTAATAAAGTCGATTCCCATTAAGAGATTAACCGAAGGTTTACCAAAAGATACTTTGTTTTATAAAGTAGAAGTAGAGGATACTTTTGTGGATCAATATCATATCAAGGAATTACCCGCTTTATTAATATTTAAAAAAGGTAGATTAGAAGGAAAAATAGAAGGTTATTATACCGAAGACAGGAAGGATGAATTACTAGATAAAATCCATAAAATAGTCAAATAAAAAGTGATAGAATATCACCGTTTAAAAGAAGAATAAAACGAGAAAGAACGTTTTATCTTTTTGATTTATTAATACCAATCATACTCCCCAGAATACTAATCGCTAGTAAAATAACATCATATAGTATCATTCTTAGTTGAAAGTCCCCTCGAAAAGCGATTAAAGAAATCAGAAGGAAGAAAGTAATATCTACAAGACCAAACTTTAATCCTGCTAAGTAACCATTTTTTTCGGTGTTCTTTCCTAAAATGTAACTAGTAAAAAATAAAACAAAGAAGATAATAAAAAGTCTTACATAATTAACTACCGAGCTTCCAATTAAATCAAAGTAGTATAATGTAGAAGTAAGAAATAGTAATAAAAAGATAAGAATAAGAGAGACGAAACTATATTTTAACGTAGTTTTTATATTTTTCATATTAATTCCTCCACTAAATGATATGGTTTTGTATAAAAAGATATGACAATATTCATAATAAATATGAGGTGACTTATGGATATTTTAATTGTACTTTTTAGAACATTATTATTTTATGTGATTATCGCATTTGTTTATCGTTTTATGGGAAAAAGAGAAGTAGGGGAATTGTCCATTATGGATTTAATTGTTTCCATTCTTATCGCAGAACTAGCAGCTATTGCAATTGATAAATATAAAACTAATTTGTTAATTACGATTATTCCTATCATTGCTTTGGTAATTGTGCAAATAGTAGTTGCCAAAATATCATTAAAAAGCCCTGAAATAAGAGAAAAAATAGAAGGCATTCCTTCTGTTATTATTAACCGAGGAAAACTAAATTTTAAAGAAATGTTAAAACAAAGATATAACTTAGATGATTTATTAACTCAATTACGTGAAAAAAGTATTAAATCGATTGAAGAAGTAGATTATGCGATTCTAGAAACGAGTGGAAAATTATCGGTTTTCAAAAAAGATAAAGAAAGAAATTATCCATTACCAGTTATTCTAGATGGAGAGATTGATTATGATACCTTAACACAAATTGGAAAAGATTCGAAGTGGTTAGATAAAAAATTATCCGATGAAAAAATAGAAGTTGAGAATGTCTTCTATGCCTTTTATCAGAACAATAATTTATTTTTAATTAAACGAGAAAACGTTAAATAGACAAATTATTTTCTTTTTTTTTTGTATACTTTACTTGGTGATGCATATGGGAAAAAGAATTTTATTAGTAGTAATGCTATTTCTTGTGTTACTGTTACAATTAGAACCAAAAAAAGAAATCAAAAAAGAAAAGAACGAAAATCAAATAGAAGAAAAAAGAGCCATTTATGTTAGTTATATAGAACTTCAAAAATATATTAAAGGAAAAACAGTGGAGGATGCCAAAAAGAATATTGATAACATGATAGATAATATTGCTGATTTTCATTTTAATATGATTCTTTTACAAGTAAGAAGTTTTTCGGATGCCATTTATGAATCAAAATATTTTCCTTGGTGTAATTGTGTAACAGATTCTAACACTTCTCCTGGTTTTGATATCCTAGATTATTTTATTAAGAAATCACATTGTAAAAACATAGAATTACATGCTTGGGTAAATCCTTACCGAATTAGTAATAAAACGGATACGAGTCTTCTTCCAAAAGATAGTTATGCTTTAAAGTTTTTAGAAAGTGGAGATGCCAAAGTACTGGATAATGGAATTTTTTATAATCCAGCAAGTAGTAAAGTACAGAAATTAATTGTGGATGGTATTACTGAAATAGTAGAAAATTATCAGGTGGATGGGATTCATTTTGATGATTATTTTTATCCTAGTGTTGAAATTGATAGTAGTTTCTATAATGATTATTTAAAAACACATAAGGATATTTCTGTTTCCGATTATCATCTTATGAATGTCAATCATTTAGTTGAAAAAGTACATGAAATAACAAAAAAACATCAGGTTTTATTTGGAATCGCACCAGAAGGAAATATTGAAAACAATTATACGAGAAATAGTGCCGATGTCTATCTTTGGGGGAGTAGTGATCGTTATGTCGATTATTTAATGCCTCAGATATACTATGGATTTGAAAATGAAGCAAAACCATTTTATGAAGTGTTAACTACTTGGGAACAATTAGTGAGCAAAAGCAATGTAAAACTCTTACCAGCCCTTGCTTTTTATAAGATTAATACGGAAGATAAGTATGCCAAATCTGGTATCCATGAATGGATGGAACATGATGATATTATTATGAGACAAGTTTTACTTAGTAGGAACAAAAATCACTATGATGGATTTTCCATTTTTCGGTATGACAATCTTTTTCCGAATCAAGAAGTAGCAGAAGTGATGAAAAATGAAATAAAAAATTTAAAAAAAATCATTCCAAATTAGTTTTTTATGGTATACTAAAAGTGGTGATAAGATATGAAAAATAATAAAGGCTTTACTTTGATAGAACTTTTGGCGACACTGGCTGTTTTATCGATTATTATGGTCATGGCAGTCCCTAATGTCATTGGAATTGTAAGAAGAAATAAAAATAAAACGTATGTAGAAGATGCCAAAAAAATTGTATCCTTAGCAGAATATAAAGTAAGATCAAGCCCTACTTATCGTCCTGCAAATGGTCAAAGTTTCTGTTTTCATTTAAACTTTTTAGGAGCAACTGAGTTAGAAAAAGCACCAGATGGCGGAGAATATGATAATGATTATTCCTATGTAAAGGTAATCAATAGTGGAAATGAATATCGTTATGATGTGCAACTAGTCGAAAAAAAAGCAAGTCGATATTCAGGAGTTAGTTATACTTCTAGTGCTAATCTTTTTAAAGATAATTATTCAACGCTTATTAAAAAAGGCGGTTTCTCTAATTGTAGTAGTAATCGAAGTTTTAAATCGTAAATTTGTAAAATAAACATATTGTAAAAAAATATTACTTATGGTACGATATTATATAGATAGGATAGGACGTGATTGAATGACTAAAAATGTTAGAAATAACAAAGGCTTTACTTTGATAGAGCTTTTGGCTGTTATTGTTATTATGGGTATCTTAATGATTGTTGCGATACCAGCTGTTACGAAGTATATTAATAATTCGAAAAAAGATACTTTCTTTAATACGGCAGGGGCTTTTATTTCTTCCGCTAGGTATATGCTTTTAAACGATGAGTTTACTTGTCAAGCTCCAACTAGTAGTTCAGAAACAGTTTATGTTAAAATTACAGAAATTGACTTAGATAATGATAAAAGTAGATCTCCTTATAATGCTAATTTTGATGAAGATAGTTATGTCCTAATTACTAGCGATGACCGAGGAAAATTACAATATTCTATTGTTCTAAGAGATAGTAGAAATAATGGTACCGTTGGATTAATTAAAGAAAATGAACTAGGAAGAAGTAAAATCAAAACAGGACGAACGGATATTGAGCCAGCTCCAACAGGAGAAGAATGTACAAAAAATTCGTAATAAAAATATTGTAGAATAGGATAATTTATGATACTCTTTCCTTATAAAGAGTATTTTTTTTGGAGGTAATTATGTTAATCATAGGAAGTCATGTAAAATATAATAAGGATAGTCAAATGTTAGGGAGCCTAGAAGAGGCATTAGGATATGGTGCTACTACTTTTATGTTTTATACAGGGGCACCACAAAATACGAGTCGATCTGAAATCAATGAAAAATTAGTAGAAGAAGCACAAAAAAGGATGAAAGAAGAGAAAATAGATTGTAGTAAAGTGATTATTCATGCACCTTATATTATTAATCTTGCAAACAATAAAGATTTCGATAAATACCAGTTTTCGATTGATTTTTTAAAAGAAGAAATGAAGAGGTGTGAACAATTAGGTATTGATAAAATGGTTTTACATCCAGGAAGTCATGTAGGGTTAGGAATGAGTAAAGGAATAGAAAATATTATCGATGCTCTAAACCAAATATTAGGAGAGACAAAAGTAACGATTCTTCTTGAAACAATGGCAGGAAAAGGAAGTGAGATTGGTTCTGATTTTAAAGAAATTAAAAAAATAATTACCGGAGTAAAAGATAAAAATCATATCGGTGTCTGTATGGATACTTGTCATATGAATGATGCTGGTTATGATGTGAATGATTTTGATACGTTACTAGAATATTTTGATGAGATAGTAGGATTAGAATTTTTACAATGTATTCATATCAATGATAGCAAAAATGAAAAGGGTGCTAGAAAAGATCGTCATGAAAATATTGGTTTTGGAACCATTGGCTTTGATTCTTTAATTAAAATTATTTATCATGAAAAATTAAAAGAAATTCCTAAAATATTAGAAACTCCTTATGTAGACGAATATAGCCCTTATAAACAAGAAATTGAAATGATAAAAAATAAAAAATTTAATGAAGACTTAAAAGATATCATAAAAGCAGGTTAGAAAATGCCTAGCTTTTTTTTATAATAAGTATAAAGTTCTATTATTTTTACATATAATTCTTCTCTAATTTGTCCTTTTAATTCCTTTAATTTATCTTCCTCTCCATTTAATAAAAAGTTATAATTTCTTTTTATAAAATTATATATTATAATAGATTCGGATGTGGAAATAGGAAAATGATTAGTTTTTGCATATTCCATAATCATACTAGGAGAAAGCTTATTCTGAATATAATTGATAATAAAATTTTTATAAATATGAATCACCTATTAAAATATATGAAATAACTTTTAAAATATGTGATAAACTAATAGAGAAGGAGAAATACTATGAAGAAGAATAAAAAACTAAATAAGAAACGTAGTAAATTATTAGATGAAATAGAACAAAGAAGACTTATTATTATTTTTATTGTGGTTATTTTGTTGTTTGTCGTTGTATTTTTAAAATTTTATCAGGTAATGATATATGATCATAAAAAATATCAGGATAAGTTAAGACAGTTATCTTATTCTACGGTAGAAGGAAATTCTACCCCTAGAGGGAGAATTTATGATAGAAATCTTAATGTTATTGTCGATAATATTGCTGTAAAGACGATATATTATAAGAAAAATAAAAAGATATCTTCGAAAAAAGAAATAAAAATGGCATATGAAGTAAGTAAAAAATTAGGACTTGATTATTCGAAATTAAATAATCGAATGAAAAGAGAATTTTTTATTATGATTCATCCTGATATAGCGGATAAAAAAATAAAAAAGGAAGAATGGAGTAAATTAGAGCAAAGAAAATTAAATGCTACTGATATTAAAAATTTAAAAATAGAAAGAGTTACCGATGATGAGATTAATGGAATGAGTGAAGATGATAGTAAAGCAGCCTATGTATACTATTTAATGAATAAAGGGTATGCATATGATGAGAAAACGATAAAAACAGGAGAGGTAACCGATGAGGAATATGCTTATTTTTCAGAAAGCAATGCAGAATTAGAAGGATTTAATACCAGACTCGATTGGGAGAGAGTATATCCTTATGGAGAAACTTTTAAAACGATGTTAGGAAAAGTATCTTCTGCTTCTCAAGGACTTCCCATAGAGGAAAAAGAAGAGTATTTGAAAAAAGGATATTCTTTGAATGACCGAGTGGGTATTAGTTATATTGAAAAACAATATGAAGAATATCTAAAGGGTACCAAGTCAGTATACGAAGTAGTAAATAGTAATGAATTAAAATTAATCAAAGAGGGAGAAAGAGGAAATGATATTGTGTTAAGTATTGATATCAATCTTCAACAACAACTAGAACAAATTTTATCAGAAGAAGTTTTGAAAACAAAAGGGGAAGCCAATACTAAATTCTATGATCATTCTGCGGTTGTCATACAAGATCCAAATAATGGAGAGATTTTAGCAATGTCTTCCAAACAAGTAGTAAATGGTCAAATTATTGATAATACGACTAGTATTTTAACGTCTCCGGTTACTCCTGGATCGGTAGTGAAAGGTGCTTCGATTTTAGTGGGATATAACAATAATGCCATAAGAATTGGAGAAAGAATCGTCGATGAGTGTATTCAAATTAAAGGTACAAATGAAAAATGTTCTTCTCATACTTTAGGTTTAATTGATGATATTACGGCACTTGCCAAATCAAGTAATGTCTATCAATTTAAAACAGCCATTCGGATGTCTGGATATGAGTATCGTAGAGGAATGTCTCTTCCTCTTGTTCAAGAAGCATTTGATAAGTACCGTAATATGTACCATTCCTTTGGATTAGGTGTTAAAACAGAAATTGATCTTCCTGTTGAGAGTTTAGGATATGGAGCAACAGAAGATAAAAGAGCAGGAAATCTTTTAGATTTTGTTATTGGCCAATATGAAACGTATACACCCATTCAATTATCACAATATATTTCAACGATTGCGAATTCTGGAGCAAGAGTGCAACCGCATCTATTAAAAGAAGTTCATAAATCAACAACTGATGCATCCATAGGAGAAGTCATTCATCAATTTGAACCTAAAATACTAAATAAAGTAGAAACACAAGAAGTGTATATGCAACGAGTAAGAGAAGGATTTTATGCGGTTATTAATTCTAGTGGTGGTTATGGTAGAGGCTACATGGATACCAAATATTCTCCAAGTGGAAAAACCGGAACTTCTCAAAGTTTTATTGATACCGATAATGATGGAGTGATTGATACAGAAACCATTACTTCTAACTTCCTTGGTTATGCTCCAAAGGATCATCCAAAAATGTCGATAACGGTGGTTTCTCCAAATTCATCCATGCCTAATACTGCAACAGATTTTGCTAGTTTAGTTACGATGAGAATTTCCAAAAGAGTATCGGATTTATATTTTTCTATTTATCCGTAAAAATAGAAATACTATAGAAAGACAACTATAGTATTTTTCACATATTTTTGTAAAGATATTGGGAAATTAAAAAAATGGGTATATAAAAATGATGAAAAGTATGTTATGATATAAATAAGGTAATAAAATAATATAAAAACGGTGGGTGTTTCTATGAAATTAAAGTATATATTAAAGAAAAATTTAAATATAAAAAATGGTTATTTAATTGCTATTATGATAACACTAATATTAGTAGTTGGTGGATATTTTTCTTATGCAGTTTTTACAACTACGAATGAAAGTAAGGGAGCACTAAATATCATTACGGGAAATTTATATTCCTATATTGATTCTACGGATTTGGATGTGAATAAAGAAGTAACTTTATTACCAAATGAAGTAAGGTATGTCAGAATAAAATTAACAAATATTAACACAGTGGATGCTAAAGTTAATTTGTATTATTCTTTAAGTGAGGCAAGTGACAAATTAGAAATTGGATATATTAGATCCAGCGATGCACCACCAACAAATGCAGGTTATATTCTTGAAAAAAGTGGAAGTGGAAACGAAAGTAAAACAATTGATGTTAGAATTATAAATAATGATACTAAAAATATTAAAGTAAGTTTTGGAAGTGATGTAGGACTAGAAACTGTACCACTAGATTTTCCAACGGGAAAAAGTGTATTAGAGTCGCTAGATGGTAATCCAAACATTGTAAAATCTTATACTTATGATCAAGTGAAAGATTCTCCTACTTTTTGTGTAACAGGAGAAGAAGCAACATGTCAAGTAAATCAGTGTTATGATAGTGAAGATATCGATAGTTGTCCAGTAGGAACTATTATAAGGTACCGAGTAGCAGATGGAGATGTTAGGTATTTTCATGTCATGAAAGACGATGGAGAACATTTAACAATGCAACAAAGAGAAAAAACAACGGGTTTAACATCTTGGGTTTATAAAGAAGATGGGGGAGCATTCACTGAGGACGGACCACTTACAGCTTTAGAAACGTTAGAAACAGTAACAAATGGATGGAAATATGTAAATGACCAAACATTTAAAATGGGAGAAACAATATTTAAAGATAATGCCTTTACAGGATGTGCTGTAGATTTTGGCGGTTCGTATGATTATAATGGAGAAAGTTATTATCCTATAACCTGTGAAAAAAATACCTATACTCTAGATTCTATGACTAGAAAAGCAAGATTTATAACTGTACAAGAGGCAATGGCTGTTGGCTGTAAATACCCTAAGAATTATTTTACAAAAACTGTAACTTGTCCAGTTTGGATGTATAATTATCTATCATATTCAACTGATGCAGGAGGAACTGTAAATGATTTTGATAGTGGGAGTCAAATTCATACAATGACTGCACGTACAGAAGACTATGTAGGAGGATATAATAGCTGGATAATTAATTCTAGTGGTAATATTCAAACTACATCTACCGGTACTAGAGCAACGATTCGTGCAGTGGTAGAAGTTAATAAAAGATAAATTTATTAGTAGAAAAGTAAAAATATTTTGCTTTTTTTTATATTTTTGATATAATACCTATAGACGTAAGGAGGGATACTATGGGAAAAGTAGGAAATAGACAAAATAAAACACTAGTATGTAGTGAGTGTAAGAGAGAAAATTATCGTGTAGAAAAGAATGTAAAAAATACAACAGACCGTCTTAATTTAAATAGATATTGCTCTCATTGTAGAAAACATACTGAACATATAGAAAAGAAATAGGAATGATTAGATGAAGGATAAATATCCAATGAAAAATGGTTCCTTTTTAGGTCTTGTTATTGATTATGAACAATTAATTAATCTACAAGCATCTAATAGTGAATTTAAGAGAACAAAAGATGAAAAATTAAAAGTAAAGACGAATACCAAAAGAGTAGGGACAAACTCTAATAGAAGAGGTGGAAGACATGATTAATGTAAATGATATCAAAAATGGTGTAACGATTATGATAGAGGGACAAATTTATCAAGTAGTGGAATTTCTACATGTAAAACCTGGAAAAGGTTCTGCTTTTATGAAAACGAAACTTAGAAATTTAAGAACAGGTGGAATTGTAGAAAAGACATTTAATACTAATGTCAAGTTTGAAAAAGCAAATATTAATAAACAAAATGTTCAATACTTATATAATACAGGAGATACTTATTTCTTCATGAATATGGATACTTTTGAACAATTAGAATTAAGTGCTGACCAAGTAGGAGATAACAAAAATTATTTAATTGAAAATATGAATGTTTATGTTATCCTTTATGAAGGAGAATTATTAGGAATTGATTTACCCGATAAAGTAGAATTCACTGTAGTAGAGACCGAACCGGCAGTAAGAGGAAATACTACCAATAATGCCTTAAAAGATGCGACTGTGGAAACAGGATTAGTAGTAAAAGTCCCTATGTTTATTGAAACAGGTGAAAAGATATTGGTAACTACTGCAGATGGAAAATATTCATCACGTGCATAATAAAGAAATTATAGCGATTATAAAAAAACGCTATAATTTGTAACAGTTCAGACTAAAAAAATAAAAATAAACAATTTAATGAAAAGTACAT
>CAJUIY010000007.1 GCA_910586865.1 uncultured Bacilli bacterium | reverse complement strand
CAAAGCGATGTAATGGAACTAAAAATTTATATTTAATAATTCAGTTTTCTCATACATTATTAAATCTCCTGAATTATGGCGATATTTTAATTAAGAATCTAATAACAACAAAAAATGAAGTAAGTGACTTAATCAGATACTCACTCACTTCATCAATTCAATCTCTTAATTTAAATCGTTTAATTCAATTAAGATTACCTTAATTATACATCAATTGTTCTTTGAAATCATCATATTTTTTTTATAAACGCATTTTTGCGTCTTTTCGTCTTGCATTCAAAAAGAAAAAAATATTTGAATTTCATTTTTATACTCCTATTTTCCTATTTTTTTATATATTGTTAGTCCTTTCTATAAAATTTATTCTATTTTACTGGACTTGCTAGATATTTTGAAATAAAAATTACTTAATTGAAAACTTTACTGCGACTCTTATTACTCTTAGCGTTGCATTTACTTTTTCAATTGAGTTATAATATACTCTTTGAAATTTTAATTTATTTTTAAGAGGAATATTTTTCTTTTTGTGGTATAATGAAAAAGGTGAAGAGTTATGAAAGAATTATACGATATATTAAAAATTGTACCAAAAGATGAAAGGTTATATGAAATTGCTGTTTCTCATTCTTCTTATGCGAATGAACACAGAGCAAAAAAAGATTATGAAAGATTAGAGTTTTTGGGGGATGCGGTTGTCGATTTGGTAGTAGCAGATTATTTATATTCCAATCATAATGAATCAGAAGGGGAAATGACCAAGGTACGTGCTAGTTATGTTTGTGAAAATGCTCTTTTTGAGTATGCTTCTAATCTTGGTATTCCTAAATTTATTAAAGTGGGTCATGGAGAGGAAAAAGAAGGTGGTCAGTTTAAAAAAGCGATTGTTTCTGATATTTTCGAATCCTTAGTTGGGGCTATTTATTTGGATTTAGGGTATGCAACGGCAAGACGTACCGTTTTGGATATCGTGGTTCCTTATATTGAAAATCCAAATATTGTATTTTTTAGCGATTATAAATCTGCTTTACAAGAATGTGTTCAAACCGAACAAAAAACATTAGTATATGATGTAGTGGATGAAAAAGGTCCTGCTCATGAGAGAGTGTTTACGATTGAAGTTCGAATTGATGATATTATTTATGGAAGGGGAATAGCAAGGAGTAAGAAAGAAGCAGAACAAAATGCAGCAAAAGAAGCTTTAGAAAAACTTGCAAAATAAGATATGGATAAAAAATATGAAAAATCATGTGGAGTAGTGGTATTCCATCAGAAAGAAGAACAAGTGAAAGTTTTACTTGTTCATCATAATCAAGGTCATTGGGGAATTCCAAAGGGGCATATGGAACAAAATGAGAAGGAAGAGGAAACCGCTATCCGAGAAGTATTAGAAGAAACTGGTATTACGGTTGCTCTTTTAGAAGGGTTTCGTGAAGTAATACATTACTGTCCTTATCAAAAGGTAGAAAAAGATGTGGTTTTCTTTATTGGAAAAGCAACAAAAGAGGAAATCAAGGTACAAGAGGAAGAGTTAATAGAAGCCCTTTGGGTCGATATGGAAAAGAGTCTGGATAGGATTACCTATCAAGAAGAAAAAGAAGTTATGAAGAAAGCAATAGAAGTATATTCATTCTTAAGTTGAAAAGATTTTTTCTTTTTGGTATAATAAGAAAGCTAACGAACCGAAAAAAGAAAGGAGTAGATTATGAGTAAAATTAAAATATTTAGTCTAGGTGGACTAAATGAAAATGGAAAAAATATGTATGTTGTCGAAGTGGACAAAGATATTTTTATTTTTGATGCTGGATTAAAGTATGATAATGATAGAAGTTTAGGAATTGATTACATTATTCCAAACTTTGAATATATTATAAAAAATAAAAAAAGAGTAAAAGGACTATTTCTAACACATGGTCATGATAGTAATATAGGAGCAGTACCAGATATCTTAGAATCTTTTAAAAATATTCCTATCTATGGTACGAAATTAACGCTAGAAATTTTAAAAAAGGATTTGGTAGAAAAAGATACTAGTAAATATAAACTAAATGAAATAAAGCCTCATACGAAAATTAATTTTGGAAAAAATTCTATTTTTCCAATTAGTATTACTCACTCCATACCAGATGCTGTTTGCTATGTATTATATACAAAAGATGGTGCGATTGTTTATACAGGAGACTTTACTTTTGATGCTACCATGACAGGCAATTATAAAACGGACATTGGTAAATTAGCTTATGTGGGAAAGCAAGGAGTATTATGCTTACTTTCCGAATCCACTTATGCAGATCGTCTTGGGCATACGAGTCCTAATAATCGTTGTTCTTCTTTTATTAGAGAAGTGATTGAAAAAAATGAAAATAGAATTATCGCAACAGTAATGCCAGCTCATTTTTATCGTATTCAGGAGATATTTGATGAAGTAGAAAAAACACATCGTAAGATTGTCATAATGGGCAAACAACTACAACAAATGATTTCAATGGCACTAAAAGAAGGATATTTAAAATTGAATTCGGAGAAGATAGGAGATCTTACCAATATTGAAGATAAAGATTCCATTATTTTAATTTCCGATGAAAAAGAAAAGCCTTTTGCTAATTTAGAAAGAATTATTAAAGGCTATGATAAGTATATTAAATTGAATGAGACGGATACCATATTTATTACGGAACCAGTATATGCGGGTATTGAAAAAAGAATGGCTATTATTATGGATGATATTGCTATGCTTGGAGCCAATGCGATTTCTCTATCCAGTAGCAAGCATCTTCTTCATCATGCTTCTCGTGAGGATTTAATGATGATGATTAGTTTAATGGAACCAAAATATTATTTTCCAGTAAAAGGGGAATATCGTCATCAATATGCAAATGCTTCGATTGCAGAAGATATTGGAATGGACAAAGAAAATATTATTTTAAAAGAAAATGGAGATGTCGCTTTATTTGTTAATGGAAAGTTAGCAAATACGACAGAACATATTGATGTAGATGAAGTATTAATTGATGGAAAAAGAAGGGAAGACGTTGGGAATCTCGTTTTAAAAGACCGTGAAATGTTAGGCTCTAATGGAATTGTAATTATCAGTTGCACCCTTGACAAGGGAACAAAAGAAATTATTGGTGGACCCGAAATTTTAACAAGAGGCTTTATTTATGTAAAAGAAAGTCAAGATTTATTATTAGAAACTAAATCGTTAGCAAAAAATGTCATTGAAGAAAATATTTCTCCTAATCTAAAAAGGGTAGATTATTCCAAAATAAAAACAGATGTTAGAGAAATATTAGGAAAATTCTTTTACAAAGAAACGGAATCCAAGCCAATGATTATTACGGTCATCCAAGAAGTTTAGAAACTGCACATTGTGGTTTCTTTTTTGTAAAATTTTAGCAAAAATAATTGACAGAAAGAAAAAAATAGTGTAAATTGTCTATAAATTATTAGGAGGCAGTTATGGAAAGAAGTGTAGTAAATAAAAACTTAATGATGAATGAACTTAGAAATGTATTCTTTGTGTCTTCATGCCAAAATGAGTCTCTAATATCACAAAAACAGCCAAACCTTTAAAAGCTTGGTTGTTTTTTTATCAAAGAAAAGGAGGTAGAAAATGGAATCAATGGATGAAAATAATTTATTTGAACTAGTAGGAAGCTATGATAAAGAAGGGTTGGGTATGGTGAAAAAGGCATACGATTATGCTTATGCTGCTCATGATGGAAAGTATCGGGAAAGTGGGGAACCTTATGTGATGCATCCAGTAAATGTTGCCTATATTTTGGCAGAGACTCATGCTGATCGAAATACCATTTGTGCCTGTCTTTTACACGATGTAATCGAAGATACTTCAATTACCAAGGAGGAAATTGCCAAGGAATTTGGAATGGATGTAGCAACTTTAGTAGATGGTGTTAGCAAAATAAGAAGATTAAATTTTTCAACAAAGGAAGAGCAAAATTTAGCCAATATGAGAAAAATTATGACTGGTTGTATTGTTGATATTCGTATTATTTTAATCAAATTAGCAGACCGTCTTCATAATATGAGGACATTAGGTTATAAGAAAAATAAAAAGAAAATTATCGAAAATGCAGAAGAGACATTGCACGTTTATGTAAAGTTAGCAAATTATGTTGGGGCAAATCGTTTTAAAGAAGAATTAGAAGATTTATCCTTAAAGTATATAGAACCTTCATTGTATTTAGAACTAAATAGTAGAAAAAGAGAACTAGAAGAAGAAAGCAGACCTTGTCTTGAATCTATGAGAGAAAATATACAACAGATGCTTTTAGAAAGAAAAATAGATAGTTCTATCAAAATCAGAACAAAGAATCTATATGGTATTTACGAAAGTTTAGAACAAGGGGAAAAAATTCCTAATATTCATGATTTACTTTCTTTAAAAATTATGGTCGAAGATATTGAAAAATGTTATCAATCTTTAGGATTAATTCATTCAAAATATCGACATATGAATGGTAGCTTTAAAGACTATATTGGTAATCCAAAAACAAACATGTATCAATCGCTACATACTACGGTCTTTGGAGAAGAAAACCGTCTCGTACAAAATCAGATTCGAACCTATGAAATGGATGCGGTTGCTTCCTTCGGACTAATGAACTACTGGAATACCGATTTCTATCATGCAAAAGAAAAAATGCAAGAAGATTTGGTAAACAATGCTCGTTTTTTTAAGGCACTAGTTGAAATTAATCAAAATGCAAAAGATAATGCTCAATTTTTAAAAGAGTTAGAGCAACAAATTCTTTCGGAACGAATTTATGTATATACGAGAAGAGGAGATACCTGGGATTTACCAAAAGGAGCAACACCATTCGATTTTGCACGTAGTATAAATTTCGATGTAGAAGGTACTTTTAAAGCCATTGTAAATGAGGAAATGGTACCAAATGATTATCGATTAAAAGATAATGATCGAATAAGAATTGTTTCGGGAAATAGCAATGAAAAACCAGTTGTGAAAAGGAAAGGTTATAAGGTAAGTAATGGCTAATGTTATTTTCTCTTTTTTAGACAGAATTCTTTTTTGATAGCGTCAATAAGTTCTGTAGAACTTTTATTAGGAAGCATTGTCTCGAATTCTTGAACTTCAACGGTATTAACGGTTTGGATTAATTTACAAAATTCTTCATTAGAAATGCCATCTTGATGAAAACTAGATGCATAAACCAAACCTAAGGGGTATACATAGGAGGATAGGCCTTTTTCTAAATTACCACTTAATAACCAATTTAGGTTATAGATGGTATCTTTCTTTCCTAGTATCCTGTAGTATTGGTTGGTTTCTAATAATTCGTTAATATGTTTTTCTGTTAGTTGATTATTTGATAAAAAAAGATGGAGTAGAGGTTCTACAAATAGGAACATTTCAAATCCTAATCTTAATTCTTTTAACCTATTATTTTTATAAACTTCTATTTCTTGTTTAGAAATACCCAAGTCTTGTAAAAAGTCAAGTCCCTTTAATTCTCCTAGTAAGGAAAGTATTTCACAATAGACTTTATAACTAGAACTTTCTTCTCTTATTTTAGGAAACTGAGTAGAAAGATGATGGATATATTCATGCGTTAATCTTTCGAAGTCTTCTATATAAAATGTCTTTGGATAGTAAATTTTATAGTGATTTCGTTTTAAATCTAAATAGTAGTTTCCCTTTTTCCCTTTTTGGCTGATTATATGACGACCTCTATAGTCACTACAAAATTGTTTTCTATATTCAGGATTTAAAGAAGTTAAAAACTCTTTTTCTAAGTTTAAGGTTTTTCTACTAGAAAATTTTTCTTCAAAAGGTAGGATTTCTAAAAAGGGAAGCGAAGAATACAGTAAGCGAATCAAATTCGAAAGATCTTTATGTTGTTTTAATAAAAAACCATCTAATTTCGCTAAGTAAAATTGATTGTAAATGGCATTTAATAGTTCTTGATTAAGTTTCATAATATTTTTCCTTTCTTTTCTTTAGATAAAAAACGACTATAGAATACCATGAAAGAAATGGAAAGTCAAAAAATACAGAATAAACTGTTTTATAAAATATTTACTCAATTTGTAATACGTGGTAAGATAACAAATAACGAAGCAAAAAGTAAAGTAGAAAAAAGTAAGATAGTTTGGGGGATTTTAAATGGATGAATATTCATATACCGTCTTATATAAAAAAGAAACTATAGTAGAAAATCAAAGTTATTTCTATAGTCCTTGTTATGTTATAAAAGGATTGTATGATAAAGAAACACACCTTTTTTTAGATGAGCTAAATAAAGAAAGATTTCTTTATTCTGATATTAATATCATTGGAGGAGATAGTACATACTGTGTTGGAGAGATTTATACTGAAGAAGAGCTATCTGAAAAGTTTCCAGAAGCTTATGGACTAGAAGAGTTACTGATTTGTTTATTTAAAGAAGCGGAATCTTCTGCTATTATGGGAAATTATGATAAAGATAGCACTAGTATCGAAATATCAAAGATGAAAGTAGAAGATTCTTCGGATGATTTTACATTTTTTTCGGAAGAGGAAGAAACATATGATTTTAGTTATGATCAGTTAAGAGAAAAATTTGGTTGTGATGTGATTCTTCTTTTTCCAAGTCATATAGAATCCATATTATCTATGAAAGATATGAGTAACGTAAAAAGTTTTGTAAAAGAAAGAATCGAAAAGAAAGAGAACTATTCGAGTGAATTAACAGAAAACGAAAATAAGGAACCAGCCTTTTTTATGGAAGAAGATGTAATATGCTCTTTATTAGATACGGCTGATATTGATGATGTAAAAAAAGAGTTTCAAGAAGTGCTTAATTCCATGTGTCAATTGAACTTAGAATATCAAAAGGAAGAAGAGAAAGAGGATGAAGAAGGATTCACTCTAGATAATATTCTCAATATTGAAGAGGAAATGTATCAGAATATCTTGGAATCATCAGATATGGACCAGTTAAGAGAAAAATTAACAGATTTAAATGGTTTTTATTATGATTTAGTGGAAACGATAAAGACATATCAAGAAGATGGGTATTCTTTCCAAAAAACATATGTATATTTTGATTCTCAAACTCAATTTTTAAATGAATTATTAAAAAAAGGAGACTTCCTAGCCATAAAAGAAAGTTATATGGAATTTTATCAAGAAACTAGGAAGTATTTAAATTCTTTAGCAGAAGAATGGCAGGATGAGGAAAGGATGGAATCGCTAGAAGAATTAAATGAAAAGATAGATGAAACGAATCAAATCTTAGGTTCTTTAGTTGGATTAGATAATGTAAAAAGGACATTAGAAGAGATGTTTGCCACCATTTTATTTCAAAAGAAAACAGAACAGGATTTAGCGTTTAAAATAGGAAGTAAACATATGATATTTACGGGTAATCCTGGAACGGGAAAAACAACAGTAGCGAATATCATTGCACCATTACTTCATCAACTTGGCTATTTAGAAAGTGAAAAAGTTTCTTTTGTAGCAAGTCAGGATTTGATTGGGAAATATGCAGGACATACTGCTCCAAAAACAGAAAGAGTAATTCAAAAAAATTTAGGTGGGTTAATCGTTTTGGATGAGGCTTATATTTTAGCAGATGAGGGGCAAAAATTTGGAAATGATGCGATTACTGTTATTTTAAAGGAAATGGAAAAGAATCGAACGATGTTTATCTTTTGTGGATACAAGAAAGAAATGGAGCCTTTCGTAAAAATGAATTCAGGCTTAGAGTCTAGAATAGGAGTTTTCTTAGAATTCCCTGATTACAGTGAAGAAGAGTTATTTAAAATATTCAAGTATAAAATAGATAAGGTAAATGCGAAAGAAAATAGAAAACATAGCTTAACGATTACAACAGATGCCTTAGAAAAAGTACAGTTTATTTTACAAGAAGCGAAAAAAGTGGAGAACTTTGGAAATGGAAGATTTGTCGATAAATTATTTGATATCATTTGCAGAAAACATGCCAAAAACACAAGAAATATCAATATAGCAAAGGAATTATATACCATTACACAAGAAGATGTACCAGACTCTATTTTTGATGAAGTTTTGTTTGCTGGAGGAAAAAAGAATACTCCATATTCCAGTTCTCAAATGGGTTTTCATAGCGAGCAAAAGCCCTATGGGAAAACGTATCGTAAGTTAAAGTAAGGAAGATTGGTAGGAAATAGATAGAAAGAGTTGATAAAAAAGTTCATGAACTTGGAATGAAGAAAAATTTAGAGTGTGATCCGAAACAATGGCATGATACTAATAATTGGTGGTGGAAACGATACGAAAGGAAAGAGGTATAGAAATTATGGAGGATTATTATTTATTGACAGAGGAGCTAGTAGTGGTACAGGTTTTAGATGGTATTGGTGATAAAAAAATGAGATTAGATGATGAGTTTTTTAGTGATTCTTATAAAGGATGGTTGCAAATCCAGAGAAGGAAGGGAAATCATAAAAACCTTCAGTTAGTGGAAAGTCCATTAAAGAAAGAGGAGAATGAAAATCAAGATATTTATGAAGAAGCAAATGAAGAAATACTACTAGATTTAGAATTATATAATAATATTTATCATATGCCAATGCTTTCAGTAACCAATCAAGAGTGGGACTTATTTTTTAAAAATCTTTATTCTTATTATTTAGAAAAAGATTTATTAGAGGTTTATTTACCAGATATGGTTACCTTAAATAGAATGGCGATTGCGAAGTCACTAATTAATAATCAAAAACAGATTACTTTAATGACCTATATTAGTGCCTTAAAGTATATGGAATCAGAAGTAATAGAAATCTCTGATATTTTAGAAATGATAAAAAGGTTGGAAGTTACTTTTGGAATGGAGAATTTAGAAGAACTAGTGCAAAATGCGGATGGAAGTTATGGTAATTATGGGAAAGAATTTACCTATGACTTGGAAGGGATGGAGAGACTAGAAGCTTATTTTATTTCTGAAAACATAAAAGAAACAGCAAACCATTCTTTTTCAGAGGAACAATTAGGAGAGAATGTTATCAGCTTTCAAAAATACCTATCAAAAAGAAAAAATTAAAACTACTCCTAACGAAAAAGGAATAGATGCCTCATCTTCTAATTGTTTCAATCATATGATAATAATAGTTAGAAGATAGGAGAGAAGAGAAAATTGTAAAACGAAAAAACGAAAACAGGACTAGTTGACACGATTCGAATAAGTATGTTATAATCAGTATGTTTGACGCCTCATGCTCAAACCGCATTGAAAAGGTAAAAACAGATATTTGTACCTTAAGAGCGAGTCTTAGTAAGAAAAAGGAGGTATATCGATGAAAGCAGTAATAAAAGTTGGTGGAAAGCAATACTTTGTTGCAGAAAATGATGAAATTTTCATAGAAAAGTTAGATGCGAATCCAAAAGATACGGTAGAATTTAAGCAAGTCTTAATGCTTGATGGTAAAGTAGGTACACCATATCTTGAGAATGCTACAGTAACAGGTGAAGTAGTAAAAAATGGTAAACAAAAAAAGATTAGAATCTTTACCTATAAATCTAAAGATAAATCAAACCGTAAGACACAAGGTCATAGACAACCATATACAAAAGTTAGAATAACAAAAATTAATGGATAATTATGATTAGAGTAAAAATAAAGAAAAAAGGTTCCTATTATGAAAAAGTTTCTATACTTGGTCATGCGATGTATGATGAGTATGGGAAAGATATTGTGTGTAGTGCAGTAAGTAGTATTGCCACTACTACCGTAAATGGTATTCTATCCCTAGATAGAGAAAGTATTACTTATATGGTAAGTAGTAAAGGAATGACGATTCAAGTAAATAAAAATGATCGAACAACACAAGTACTAATTCATAATATGGTAAGTCTCTTAAAAGAGCTCAGAAGTAATTATCAAGAGTATATAGAAATTAAGTAAGGAGGCATAATCATGAAGTTTTTGAAGTTAGATATTCAATTATTTGCACATCATAAAGGACAAGGTTCTACGTCCAATGGTCGTGATTCTGCAGGTCGTAGATTAGGTGCAAAAGCTGCAGATGGGCAATTTGTTACAGCAGGATCTATTATTTATCGTCAACGTGGTACTAAAATATTTCCTGGTACGAATGTAAGACGTGGAAATGATGATACCCTTTATTCAACCATAGATGGTATTGTAAAGTTTGAACGTTTAGGAAGAGATAAAAAACAAGCATCCGTATATGCAGAGGTATAATAAAACAGGTAGCACTACTTGTTTTTTCTTTCTAAAAGATAGAAGGCGAGAGTAGTATGAGTGAGGAAGAAAGGATAACGTATTTAAATAGTAGAATCATAGAGTTAAATAGAAAAATAAAAAATATCAATACTAGAGATGATATTGTTGGTTTGCTTTCCAGTTTTCTAACTTTTACTGGAATCCATGCATGGTGTATATATAATTTATCAGAGTATTATGAAAGTAGCCTATATTCTATTATTATGTTAGGGTCCGTGGGCTTAGCAATGATTCCTGGTATTCATCTTCCAACCTATAAAACGATGAGAAAGGTTTCGGCTTATCAAATGCAAATAAAAGAATATGTGAATGAATTACATCAATTCGCTTTGGAAGAAAATGAAAGAATGGTAAAGGTAAAGAAGATACCAAGATAGGAGGTAGGAAGAATGTTTGTTGATGAAGTTGTGATTAAAGTAGTAGCAGGACGAGGTGGAGATGGTTGTACAGCATTTCGAAGAGAGAAATATGTTGCAATGGGCGGCCCTTATGGAGGAAATGGTGGTCATGGTGGTGATATTTTATTTCAAGTCGATGAGGGATTGCATACGCTTCTTGATCTCCGCTATCAAAAAACACTAAAAGCGGATAAAGGAGAAAATGGGCGTGGTAAAAATCAGAATGGGAAAAATGCTCCCGATTTAGTGGTGAAAGTCCCATTAGGAACGGTAATTACGGATGCGGATACCGGGTTAATTATTGGTGATTTATGTAAAAAAGATAGTAGTATTATCGTTGCAAAAGGTGGAAGAGGCGGAAGAGGAAATACGGCGTTTAAAACACAAACCAATACAGCACCTGATTTTTCAGAAAATGGAGAAGAAGGAGAAGAAAAAATCTTAAAAGTTGAAGTAAAGATGCTTGCTGATGTTGGATTGGTAGGGCTACCAAGTGTTGGAAAAAGTACTTTCATTTCTTGTGTATCAAGGTCAAAACCAAAAATAGCTGCTTACCATTTTACCACATTAACTCCGAATCTAGGTGTTACCAAAAGTAGTAATGGAAAAAGTTTTGTGATTGCTGATTTACCTGGACTAATTGAAGGAGCCAGTGAAGGGGAAGGTTTAGGAGATAAATTCTTAAGACACATCGAAAGAACAAGAGTAATTGCTCATGTTATTGATATGAGTGGTAGTGAAGGAAGAAATCCTTACGATGACTACCTTCTAATAAATAAAGAATTAGAAAAATTTAATAAAAAATTATTACAAAAACCACAGATTATTATTGCAAATAAAATGGATTTAGAAACATCCAAAGAAAATCTTGCCTTTTTTACTAAGAAATTAAATAATAATGATATTCCAATCTATTCGATTTGTGCTGCTCAAAATAAGGGATTAAATGTTGTGATTGATGTTTTGGGTGAATTACTTAATCAAATAGAAGAGTCTCCGCTTTATCAAGAGGAACAATTTGAAAGTCATGTCTTATATAAATTTAAAAAGGAAGAACCCTATGAAATTGAAAAAGAAAGCGAAGATTTATGGGTATTAAAAGGAAAAGAAGTGGAACGGTTATTTAAAATGACCAAATTTTCATCTGAAGAGGGAATGTTAAGATTTGCTAAAAAGTTAAGAAGAATGGGTGTCGATGATAAATTAAGAGAGTTAGGGGCTAAAGAAGGAGATCAAGTAAGAATATTAGATTTTTACTTTGATTATAAAGATTAAATGGGGAAGGTTTAAGAGTCCTTCTTTTCTTTTATGTTTAAAGTGTCTCCAATTTGGAAGTGTTTACTAGTATGAAGAGGTAGAAAATAGGTGTAGGTAACTTTCCATTTTGGAAGGATTATTTTTTCTGTTTTTACATTTTCGTAAAGATGAAGAATAGTATTATTTCTATCTGTCATCATAATATCCACTCTTTGACATAAAAGATAGGTATTTGCATACTTGGATTTGAAACGATACCCTTCTTTTATTGGTTGTAAGACAAATTTTAATCCTCGAAACTTTTTAAAAATAGTGTCTAGAGTATGAATCTCTAACTTTTTGTTATTCACTTTCAATTCCATAAAGTTCACCATCCAATCTAACTTTATATGTATCTATAATCTATAACAGTCTTTTACCATATACCTATTATACAATATAAATGTATTGTTGTACATGAACTAAAAGGGAAATTATTTGATATTGGAAAGTAAGTAGGATGCCTCTAACAAAATTTTCTAATTCTTATTGCACAATTTCTAAATCTGTGTTATTATTAAATGGCAACGGACCCTTAGCTCAGTTGGTTAGAGCATCCGGCTCATAACCGGACGGTCATAGGTTCAAGTCCTATAGGGTCCACCATATACGCGGGTATGGCGGAATTGGCAGACGCGCTAGACTTAGGATCTAGTGCCGCAAGGCTTGCAGGTTCAACTCCTGTTACCCGCACCAGATTGATAGGAAACTCGAACTTTTCGAGTAACAATAGAAAGCGACTTGTCAAAAAGTCGTTTTTATGATATTATGAATATGTCAAGGAAACTTGAATAAAATAAAAAAGGAACATTCAATATGCCGATGTTGAGTGTAGCCATGAAATGGTTTCCACCTAAATCTATGCTAGAGTTAGGTGGATTTCTTTTATATTAAAGCTATGAATAACAGTAATATTAAAAGGAAGATAATAATTACTAAAGCAAAGATTAGTAAATCTTTCTTGTTCATTGTATCGCCTCCCTTCTTTATGAAGTTTGGCTCCACCCAACTTATTAAATGTTCCTAAGAAAATTATACCAAACATTTGTTTTAATGACAAGAATTTTATACTAAATTATGCCAATTTAGTAAACACACTTGTATATTGACTAACAATATACTATTCAATAGTGTGATAATTATTTTAAAAAAAGGAGAAGTAGATGAAAAAGATTGTATTAGTTACTGGAAGTACTCAAGGAATAGGTCTTGCAACTGCAAAGAGATTGTCAGAAAATTATATTGTTATTATAAATGATAATAAAGGAGTTGATGCTAATTTTATAGGAGAAAATTTTATAGGAAAAGAAGTTTTTATTTTAAAGCAGATATTTCAAATTCTAATGATTTGAAATCTTTAAAAGATTTTATTTTACAAAAATTTGGAAGATTAGACATGGTTGTTGCACATGCTGAAATTATTCCACTACCCTGTGATATTGATAATATAACTCCCGAAAACATTGACAAAATCATTAGTGTTAATTTAATAGGAACTTTTAATACTCTAAAAATCTTTGGTAATTTAATTAAGGATACTTCAAAAAAAGGTTCCATAGTTGCAACAACTAGTGTTGATGGAATAATCGGAGAACCTTATAATGCTATATATTCAGCTACAAAGGCAGGAATAATTTCTCTAACTAAGTCGTTTGCTAGATATTTTGGTGAAAATATTCGTGTAAACGCTGTAGCTCCAGGACTTATTGATACGCCCCTTACTGCAAGTACAGGAGAGAATCCTAAAGCAACTACTGATTATTCTATTATTCATAGAATGGGAACTGCCGAAGAAATTGCTAATGCTATAAACTTTTTATTATCAGATGAGGCATCTTATATAACTGGGCAAATTCTTGCTGTTGATGGAGGATTTACTTTAAAATAATTAAAAAGTTGTTGAACGTCCTTCCTTAGGGCACCATTGGGAAATCTGTCCAGACTTTTATAGATATGGACTTAATATAGAAAATATCAATTTCTAAAAGAAGTTGGTGTTTTTTTGTTAATGAAATTAGAAAGGACAGGTTAAAATGATTAATATTGTAAAGAAAGAATTAGAATTTGATAGTGAACTAAAAAAGAAGATTGAATTTGTATGTAGTTTTTGTAATACTACACCAACAATAATAAATGGAAACATACAGAAAATTGAAAGAGATAAATATGCTTCTCCATTAATATTACCAATGATTGAAATGACTTATGGTAGACCAACAGAAATGTATTCTCATCTAAGCATAGAATTATTACAAAGAGAAATAGAACATTTAAAAAAAAGTAATTAATTATGACGATGTATGTAAAGAAATAGATGATGATATGAAAAGATTGGGATTGAGAAAATAATATGTTTGATAATATTAAAAAAACTTATATTTTAGCAAAATGCAATTACTATTAAATAAAAGGTATTGCTGATAAAAAGATTGTTCCATTTGATAAAAATTAAAGCATACTTATATTAGTGGATTGCCAGTATCTATCCATATTAAATATTTAAAACCAATATTGCCTCCAGGAAAATGTTATGACAGAAGTTTATATATGTTTTTTTGCTTTGATGATGTAATCTTGGTTCGTGGAGACAATAAAGATTTAGAATTAGGATATGGAAAAGATGATGCAGTCCGTGGTTGGATTGAAATGGATAATTATGTATATAATCCATCGTTAATGATGAGATTTGATAAAGATTTATATTATGAAATATATAAGCCAACAAAAATATCTAAATGCACTAAGGAAGAATATTGTTCTACAAGAGAATGTCAAGAACTTTATGCTGATATTGAAAATACAACTATCGATGATTTTAAACCGTATGGCAAGAGAAGAATAGAATTATCTATGACAATGCCTTTAATTATGGGAATAGCACAAAATTCAGGTAATCAAGAATTTGTTGGCGAATTAAATGATTTTATAACATCAATTCAATACGATGAAGAAGAAGTATATAATGAATTAAATGAAGCAATGCAAAAAACGATGAGTTCATTGCATAGTTCAAAATAGAATATTTATTCTGACTAATTTATAATAAAAAATTAGAAAGTAACACAAAATTATTGCTACTTTCTATTTTATTTGGTAGAATGATATTAGAAATTGATATAAAACTATTAAAATTTCTAATTTGTGAGAAAAAGTTTGAAATAACTTAACCACTCGTACCAGAGAAGAATCTGCTCGAACTCTTATAGTTTTGAGCTTAATGATAAATATTAATTCTAGAAATGGAATTGATTTTTTGTTTTGTAAGAAAGTGAGGAGAAAATATTAAATAATTTATAATTTACTAATTGAAAATGTAGTGAGATAATATAGTTAAGAAGAAAATAATAACTTGGGTAATTGCAATTATAGTTGTTGTTTTATATTTATCAATAAATTTTATCTTTGTTATTTGAGCTTATACTTGAATTATAAGAAAATATTAAATTTAATCAAAGATTTTGTTGGGATGAAATTCTGGTATAGCTAGGTTATCAATAAAAAAAGGAAAAAGTATATGAAAATTTTGGATAAATTTATATAATATTGATAAAGAGGAGTTTTGTGTGTGAAAAAGAAGTATCAAAAATATTTAGAAAAAGATCATTCATTTGATAAAGTAACAATGCTTGGTATTTTTTGTTTTATTATTGTAATAACAGGAATGTTTGGTTTTTTGTATGAATTTATATTCTATTATTTTAATGGGGGTATGAATCAATTTTATTGGAGAGGTGGAAACTTTTTACCTTGGATTAATATTTATGCAACAGGTTCTTTGATGATTTATTTTTTAACTTATCGACATCGAAAAAATATTTGGAAAGTCTTTTTAATTAGTGTAATTGCTTGTGGTATTTTAGAATATGTTTCAGGACTTGGAATGTATATCATAGGAAATGGAATGCGATGTTGGGATTATAATCAAGAAATATTGAATTTTGGAAACATTCATGGTTTTGTTTGTTTAAGAAGTGTTCTTGTCTTTGGAGTTTTTAGTTTGTTATTTCTATATGGTGTTGTTCCATTGTGTTTCTATTTAGCGAAAAAGATGGATAAAAAGACTTTTTTAACGATTGCTATTTTACTGTGTACTATTATTTTAATAGATGAATTTTATAATTTATTCATCGCAAGAATTTTAAAGCTTCCAAGAGCTTCTAGTATTTATAAAAAACTGGGGTTTTCTTATGTTAGTTTTAAATAATAGATACTAAAATAAAGGAAAAGGAGAAAAGATTTTATTGAATTATTAAGAATCTATGCTATACTAATCCCTTAGAAGTGGTGAGATTATGAGGTTTGAAAATATAAACAGAAGAAAGTGTTTGGTACTTGATAGGCTAGATGGTATTTACCTAACAACAGAGGAGTATGTGGGTTCAAAAGTAATAAAAGTGGAATGTGATGGTAGTAAGTTACGTTTTTCTGGAACAGGAGAAATAGCAGAGGAGATTGTTGGTGAGGATATGCTGGAAAAAGTTACTTTTCCGAAATTATTATCCAAAGAAGAAGTAATAGAAAAATGTGATATATGGTTAGAAATGTTTAAGAAAGTACACGATACTTTTTGTAGCCTAGTTTTAACAAAAAAGTATCAAGAGGAAAAAGTGGGGATGACATTGTTAATTTCTAATGATCTTGATGAGTTTGACAAAACCAAAGAAAAAAGAAAGATTAGTTTAGCTTTAATGACGCATCAAAACATGATTCAAAAAGGTGTTTCGATATCTACGGTTGGAGAAGAAAATGAAACTCTCTTTCCTTACTTAGCACTTCATGTAGTAAAGCACTATTTATCCAAAAACTATAATAAATTTATTCAATATTCAGAGGATTCCTTAAGTTTTCTTTTAACATCAGATTATGTTTTTGCGGAAAGTGAAATCCAACCAATGGTATTATATATTGGAGGTTCTAAGCCTTCTACTTCGTATCTTGATTTTTTTAGAAGTGTGTTTAGTTCTCATAATTTAGGTTTACCAATCTTTACTATGGAAGTTGGACTTACAGACTGTATTTCTAATCAATATTTGAGTGCTTCCTTTCTAGATGATTACCACGAATCGTTGAGGCAATATGAGAACCTGATTACCAGTAAAAAGGAAGATACAAGGAAGGTTTATGAAAAAGCACCAAAGAAAAGTGGTATAGATGGTGAAAAATTTTAATAATTTATAATATATCTTTATAATGTCAGCCTAATAGACTTTCTAGTACAAATTTGTTAAAATAAATCAAGGACGTGGTTTTATGAAATTAGAAAAAAATAATGATAATCCGATTAATGAAGAAAAGATAGTAAACCAAATAAGAGGGTTAGCTCTCGATATGATTCAGGAAGCAAAAAGTGGGCATCCTGGTATTGTGTTAAGTGCGGCTCCCATTATTTACTGTCTATATTCTAGATTTTTAAAAATAAACCCGGAGAATCCAGAGTTTTATAATAGAGATCGATTTGTCATGTCCGCAGGGCATGGTTCTAGTTTACTATATGCAACACTACATATGGCTGGCTACGATTTAGAACTTTATGATTTAAAAAAGTTTCGACAGATTAATTCGAAAACACCAGGGCATCCAGAATATAAAATAACCCCAGGTGTCGATATGACAACAGGGCCTTTGGGACAAGGACTGGCAACGGCAGTAGGAGTGGCGATTGGAGAAAAACACCTAGAGGAAAACTATAACAAAGAACCAGAAAAATTGATTGATTTTTATACTTATGTCTTATGTGGAGATGGAGACTTAGAAGAAGGAATTAGCTATGAAGCAATGTCACTAGCTGGTACTTTAAAATTAAATAAATTAATTGTCTTATATGATTCTAATGATACCTCACTATCTTCAAAAAATGTGGCTTGTTTTACCGAGAATATAGAAGAGCGTATGAAGTCGATGAATTGGAATTATATTCGAGTAAATGATGGAGAAAATTTAGAAGAAATCAATCATGCGATTGAACTAGCAAAGAGTAATCTACTTTCTCCAACTTTGATTGAAGTAAAAACAACCCTTGGAAAATATTCGAAATACGAAGGAAAAAATAAAATTCATGGAGGAGTATTAGAAGAGGAAGATTTATCGAATATTAAGAAAAAACTAAAGTTACGTGATATTCCCTTTAATATTTCGTCCGATACCATGGAAGATTTCCAATATTTAATTCATACTAGAATGTTAGGAGTATGTGAGGACTTTTATGAAAGGTTAGAACACTTAGATGATTCGTTAAAAGAAGAGTTAACTTTCTTAATGAACGAAGATAAAACAACGAATTCGAAACATATTATCTATGAAAAACCAGAAGATGATAAAGAGTCTTTACGTGATACTTCTGGGAAGGTTTTGAATTCCATTGTTAAAAATTCTAATATCTTTTTAGGAGGTAGTGCCGATCTTTTTGAACCAACCAAAACTTATATAGAAGGAGCAGGAGATTATGCAGCAAATAATTATAAAGGAAAAAATATCTTTTTTGGAGTAAGAGAACATGCGATGGGGGCTATCTTAAATGGAATTAGTCTATTGGGATATCGTTCTTATGGTTCTACGTTCTTAAGTTTTTCAGATTATTTAAAACCAAGTATTCGAATGGCTGCGATGCTAGACTTGCCAGTTACTTATCTATTTACGCATGACTCAATTAGTATTGGAGAAGATGGAACAACTCATCAACCAGTAGAACAATTAGTGTCCTTGCGAGCAACTCCTAATCTGGAAGTGTTCCGTCCATGTGATGCCAATGAAGTGATAGGAGCTTATAAAGCGGTTTTAAAAAAGAAAAGTGGGCCAAGTGTCATTAGTTTATCGAAGACAACCTTACCAATACTTAGTACCACTAGTTCTAGTGGTGTAGCAAAGGGTGGTTATGTTGTAAGAGAAAACAAAAGAAAACTAGATGGGATTCTCATCGCAACCGGAGAAGAAGTGCATCAAGCAATTGAAGTAGCGAACTTATTAGAAGTAAAAGGTTTTGATGTGCGAGTAGTCAGTATGCCATCCATCGAAAGATTATTAGAACAAGAGGAAGAGTATATCGAAAGTGTGATTCCAGTAGGGGTTAAAAAAATAGTGATAGAGGCTGCTAGCTCGATGTCTTGGAACCGAATTGTTTACCATCCCAAATACCTAATTACACTAGATAGTTTTGGAAGCAGTGGAAAAAGGGAAGATGTTTATACCAAATATGGTTTTGATATTGCCTCTTTAGAAGAAAAAATAGAAAATTTATTAAAATAACAAAATTCGACAAAAAAGCTCTTTTCCTATCCTATAAAATAGAGATGGTGATAGGATGAGAGTTTTTTATATATTTCAAATAAAAGAAGAGTTCCATTATTTATATCAGGATTCCCCCTTGGCTTTATATGAAATGTTACGACAAATTTATTATTTGAATGCAGAAGATATTCTTTATGGAAAAAATATTTTTAAACAGTTAACTACTTCAATTGATAAGGAGAAAATTGATAGAGAACTATATATTAAACTCCATCAGTATATGCCTTATAGTAAAAGAGGAAATACCCATTTTATCAATAACTTATATAAGGAAGAGATTAGTAGATTAATGGTGAAACATTCCTATATGAAACTAGAAGTAGAGTCTTCCTTTTCTTCCTTTTTTGATTACCTTCGTGAGTTTGATGGGAACTATTTTGCTTGTTGTTTTGAGAATATGGACTTTTTTTTCTTAGATTCTCCAAAAACACTTGTTTAAAATGGTATCTTTTAGTAAAATACTAGATAGGAGCGTGATAAGATGGTACATGATTTATTAATGGTATTGCTAGGACTGGTAATCGGTTTAGTGATTGGTGTTTTTGTTGCTAGATTTATGATGAAAAAATATCTAAAGAAAAATCCTCCTATTAATGAAGAAATGATTAAAGCATTAATGATGCAGATGGGTAGAAAACCAAATCAAAAGCAAATTAATCAAATGATGAAAAACATGAATAAGTATATGTAGGAGAGGTATTATGATATTAAATCTGACTGATATAACGGAAGAAGAAATAAAAGAACGTGCAAAAATGTTTGGAGAAGAATTAAAAGCTGGAACTTTACCAGTAGTGATAGATCAATCGGATTATTATAGTGATAAACTATGTGAGGTATATCAAAATATGAATGACCTAAGAGAAAAAGAAAATCATAGCATAATCGTGCAAAATAATAGAGAAAGAGCAAATGAGATTGGAAATAGTTGTTTCGATACTGCTCTTAAAGGGTCTAAAACATTCCAAAAATCAAGGCGAAAATAAAGAGTTCAAAAGAATTCTTTTTCTATTTCTATTAAAATAAGGTATAATAGAATTGGTGATAGCATGAAAAACTTTAAAGAAAAATTAGCACTTGTTCCAACAAAGCCAGGTAGCTATCAAATGAAAAATAAAGATGGGGTCATTATTTATGTTGGAAAAGCGAAAAACTTACAACGAAGATTGCGAAGTTATTTCACGAGAACGGTAACAGGTAAAACCAAAATGTTAGTAGAAGATATCGATGATTTTGAGTATATTGTTACTTCCTCAGAATTAGAATCTTTAATCTTAGAAATTACGTTAATTAAGAAATATGATCCGAAATATAATATCTTGTTAAGAGATGACAAAACGTATCCTTATATTGAATTAACCAAAGAAAAGTATCCCATTTTAAAAGTAGTAAGAAATGTCAAAAGAAGGAAAAATAAAAACTACTTATATGGACCTTATCCAAATGTTTATGCGGCTAGACGTACCGTAGATATGTTAAACCGATTATATCCTTTAAGAAAGTGTGATACGTTAAAAAAAGATTTATGTTTGTATTATCATATTAATCAGTGTTATGGCTATTGTAAGAAAAAAGTCAGTGAAGAACAAGTAAGCAAAATGGTAAAAGAAGTAACTAGTTTTTTAAAGGGAGATTCGAAAGAGGTGGAGAAGAAAATAATAGAAGAGATGAATCTTGCTTCGGAAAAATTAAACTTTGAAAGAGCCAAAGAGTTAAAAGAGATGCTAGAAGATATTCATATTACTCTAAATAAACAAAAAATAGATTTAAATGATAATTACAACTTTGATTTATTTAATTATTATAAAGATAAAAACTACCTATCGGTTCAAATCTTTTTTGTAAGAAATGGACTCTTAGTAGGAAGGCATGAAGAGATTATTTCTTCTTTAGAAGAGGAAGAAGATTCCCTAGAATATATTATTAAGTTTTATGATAAAAATGGAATTCTTCCAAAACAATTGTTAGTGTGTGAAGAAATGAATAGAGAATTATTATCTTCTTACTTAAATATTAAAGTAACAACACCAAAAAGAGGAAAGTTGTCTTCTTTATTAAAACTAGCTCGTGAAAATGCGAAAGAAAAACTAGAAGCAGAAGAAGAAATGTTACATCATAATGATCAGCTAAGACTGGATGCAATCGAAGAGTTGAAAAATCTACTACATATTGAAAAAGCCTCTCGTATGGAATCCTTTGATAACTCTCATTTATTTGGTACCTTTTATGTAGGAGGAATGGTAGTTTATGAAGACTTTCTTCCTTTAAAGAATGAATACCGTAAATTTAAAATTTCTACCGATGTTTTAGATGACTTATCGGCAATGAGAGAAGTATTATATAGAAGATATTATAAAGTATTCATGGAAAATTTAGAAAGACCAGACTTAATTGTGATGGATGGAGGAAAAACACAAATCGCTGTTTGTAAAGAAGTGTTAGAATCGCTTCATATGAAAATACCAATTATCGGCTTAGTAAAAGATGACAAACATAGAACGAATCAAATTATGAATGAAAATTTTGAAATTTTAGAGGTTAATAAAGATAGTAATTTGTTTCTTTTCTTAACAAGAATTCAGGATGAGGTACATCGTTATGCCATTACTTATCATAGGAATATGAAAGCAAAAGGAGCATTATCTTCTGTTTTGGATGCGGTACCAGGTGTAGGAGAAGTTACCAAGAAAGAATTATTAAAAAAGTTTGGGTCCTTAAAAAAGATGAAAATGGCGACACTAGAAGAATTAGAGCAGGTGGTAAAAAAAGATATTGCAAAAAAGTTGTTTTCTTATTTGCAAGAATTGTAGTATAATAATAGAAGGTGATAGATATGAAAAAAAGAATAAATACAAAAGGGCTTACGTTGATTGAAATGTTAGGAGCGATTGCGGTACTTGGTATATTAGGTACGGTTGGAATAGCCGCTACTTCGAAATATATCGCACATTCTAGACAAAAATCTTACAAAACGATGTCGCAAAGTATTTATGAAGCAGCAGAAAACTGTATTATTGAAGGGACTTGTAATGTACCAGGAACGATTTCTACGGATGAATTAATAAGAGATGGTTATTTGGATGGCTTAAAAAATCCAATTCAGTCAAAACATGATTGCAATGGAACGGTAACCGTAACTGATGCAGGTGTCTCAAGTGATTCTTTAGAATATAATGACTACAAGTATACGGTGGTTTTAAGATGCGAAGGACTAGATAATATTAAGAAAGATTATGTATGGCCAGATGCGAAAAGTCAAAAGAAGTAGGTAGTATATGTCAAATATAAAAGTAATGGATGATGTTTTAGCTAATAAGATAGCCGCAGGAGAAGTCGTTGAAAAAACGATGAATGTGGTAAAGGAATTAGTAGAAAATGCCATTGATGCCAAAAGTAGTGAGATAGAAATTAAACTAATTGATTCTGGTGTAAAAGAAATTATCGTTAGTGATAACGGAATAGGAATGGACTTAGAAGATGCGAAAATGGCTTTTTTAAGACATGCGACTTCTAAGTTAAAGAATTTAGATGATTTGTTTTATATTGAATCGTTAGGTTTTAGAGGAGAAGCGTTACCATCGATTGCCTCTGTTTCAAATGTTGTTCTAAAAACATCGGATGGAAAAGAGGGAACATTACTAAAGTTATTTGGTGGCAAAGACATGGAAGTAGAACGATGTGATTTGCAAGAAGGAACCACTATTATCGTATCGGATCTTTTCTATAATACACCAGTACGTTTAAAATATCTAAAAAATCTTTATGTGGAACTTGCGAATATTGTAGAATATGTAGATAAAATGGCCTTATCTTATCCAGATATTAAATTTACGTTAACCAATAATGATAAAGTATTATTAAAAACCGATGGTTCTGGGGACTTATTAAAAGTGATTTATGAAATCTATGGAGCAGATATTACGAAGAAAATGATTCCTATTAATGGTGAAAATGATGACTATTATATCAGTGGTTATATTTCTTATCCAGAAGTGACGAAGAGTAATCGTAATTCGATTACTACTTTAGTAAATGGTAGAGTTATTAAAAATAACGAACTAAATAAGATAATGGTAGATTGTTATCATACCTATATTCCTAAAGATAAATTTCCTATTGTTGTCTTGAATATGGATGTAGATCCTATTCTTATCGATATTAATATTCATCCTACTAAAATGGATATTAAATTTTCAAAAATGGATACCTTAAAAGAATTATTAAATTCTTTGATTCTAGAAAGATTAAAACAGATTACCTTAATTCCTACGATTTCAGTAAGAGATAATACTGCCGTTTCGGAAGTATATACGCAGATTAGAAATCAAGAAGAAAAAAAAGTAGACAAAGTAGAATATGAAGAGATGGAACTCGATTTTACGGTTCGGGAAGAAAAAGTAAATTATAATAAAGAAAATTTAGAAGAAAGTAAAGAAGAGGAATCCATTCGTGATTTGGTGGAAGAACCTACCTATCGTATCAAAGAAATGACACCGAAAGGAATTGTTTACCTTACTTATATTATTGCTGAAAATGAAGATGGAATGTATATCATTGATCAGCATGCAGCAGCAGAGCGTATTAACTATGAAAAAGTACTAAAAGCTTTAAAAGAAAAAGTGACAATTATTGATTTGTTAGTTCCGATTAAGATAGAATTAGCTCCGAATGAATTTTTAATCATAAAGAAACATTTTAATCTTTTAAAAGAGTATGGATTTTTGACGGAAGAATTTGGACTAAATACGATTGTAGTGAGAAGTCATCCAAGTTATATCGGGGATTATCAAAATGCAGAAGAATGTGTTCGAAAAGTAATCGATATTATCATAGAAAAAGAATCTTTTGATTTGGATTTGTTTGTCTATAAAATGGCCTCTACGATGGCTTGCAGGATGTCCATTAAAGCAAATGATTATATTTCTTATGATGATCAAAAGTTTCTACTTAATGAATTAAGAAAGTGTGAAAATCCATTTACTTGTCCTCATGGAAGACCAACGATTATTACTTATACGAAATATGATTTGGAAAAATTATTTAAAAGGAGTATTGATTAGCTCATGAAAGAAATTATTGTAATTGTCGGACCAACGGGAATTGGAAAAACAAAATTAAGTATTATGCTTGCCAAAACGTTAGATGCAGAAATCATCAATGGCGATTCTGTTAGTATTTATAAGGGTCTTGACATTGGAAGTGCTAAACCAACGATAGAAGAAAGAGAAAATATTCCCCATCATTTAATCGATATAAAAAAACCGGAAGAAGAATATACTGTTTATGATTATCAAAAAGACGTTAGAAAATTAATAGAAGATATCCATAAAAGGGGAAAGAGAATTATTATCGTTGGTGGAACTGGACTTTATATAAAAGCAGCTTTATATCATTATGAATTTCAGGAAGAAAAAATAAAAAAATCTTATGAAGAGTTAACAAACGAAGAAATACAGGAAAAGATAAGAAAGATTAATTCTACGATAGAGATTCATGTCAATAATAGAAAGAGATTAGTGAGAACACTAAATCGGTTAGAAAACAATCCAGTGATACCGAATAAAAAGGATGAAGCATTATATCCAATTCGGATTATTGGTCTCAAAACAGAAAGAGAAACTCTTTATGAACGGATTCATCAAAGAGTAGACCAAATGATGAGAGATGGTTTATTAGAAGAAATTGAAAAATTGAAACCTTACTATGAAAAATCGAGGGTATTAAATACGGCCATTAGTTATAAAGAGTTTAAAGGATATTTATTTGAAAATCAACCCCTAGAAGAAGTATTAGAACAAGTAAAGAAAGATACCAGAAATTATGCCAAAAGACAATACACCTTTTTTAAGCATCAAATGGATGTTGAATGGTTTGAAACGAATTTTGAAGACTTTATGATTACCTATCAAAGAGTGTTGTCATTTTTAGAAAAAAACAAATAGTAAGATATTTATTTTTTCTCATTCTTGTGATAGAATAAGTTAAGGTAGGTGAAGTATTTGGAGAAGAGGATTAATAAAAAGTTTGCTTTCATCAGTTTGATACTTCTAGTTGTTCTTTTTGCCTTCTATGGCATTTATTTAAGAAATAATAGGATACTAGAAGAAAAGAAACAATATGAAACTAGTTTTACCTCTGAAAAGAGATATGGTACTTTAAAAATTACAAATATACAGAAGACGAAAAATCATCTTATTGCTAATATATTAAATACTACCGATATAACTTTTATGGGTGAAATGGTGGATGTGGTATTCTTAAGTAATAAGGGAGATGTATTATGCAGAAATAGTTATGATATACCTCCTTTGGAAGCTCATAAGGAAGTTAGTTTAAATATGGTAATAGAACAAAAGTGTAAGAATGCTTATACCTTTGTTTTAGAAAAAAAGAAGGAGGATAAGAATGGGCAATAAAAATATGGGAGCTTTGAATAAAAAAGAGATGGATAAAAAGAAAAATATTATCATTATGATAGTAGTCATTGTACTACTTATTGCAATTGCGATTGTTTTTACATCTAGAAGGAAAAGTGAGACAGAAGAAAAACAAAAAGTAGATTTTCCAAAGGTAATTGAAAAGGCAGAAACAAGAGTGGTATTTATCGGAAGTAGTGATAAAGAAAAGTGTAAAGATTGTGATAAAATTAAAGACTATTTAGATCGTAAGAAAATTAATTATTTAGTTTATGATGTGGAGGATTATTCTAAGAAAGAATATACGGCAATGTTAAAATCAATTGAAATTAATCCACCAGACTTTGAATATCCAGCCGTTGTTTATATGAAAGATGGAAAACTGTATGCAAATGTTATTAATATATCAGATACATCTCATCTAGAAGAATTTATTAAGACTTACAATTTAGAAAATTTGAAATAGGAATGTAGTTGTAAAAAAAAGTCAAATTATTTGCTGTTTGACTTTTTTTTGTGTATAATTATTTATGAAAGTAATGGAGGAGTTAACATGGGACAAAAATACGATGAATCATCAATTAAGGTTTTAGAGGGCTTAGAAGCAGTTAGAAAAAGACCTGGGATGTATATTGGTTCCACTGATAAGAGGGGATTGCATCATCTTGTCTGGGAAATTGTCGATAATTCCGTAGATGAAGCAATCAATGGCTATGGAGATTTTATTAAGATTACCATTCATTCGGATAAAAGTGTTAGTGTCGAAGATTATGGGCGTGGAGTTCCAACGGGGATGCATGAATCTGGGAAATCGACTCCGGAGGTTATTTTTACGGTTTTACATGCTGGTGGAAAATTTGAATCGAATGGATATAAAGTATCTGGAGGACTTCATGGAGTTGGTTCTAGTGTAGTGAATGCTTTATCTAAATGGATGGAAGTAACGATAAAAAAAGACAAAGAAGAATACTATATTCGCTTTGAAAATGGTGGAAAGGTAGCCACTCCTCTAAAAAAGATTGGTACAACAAATAAAACAGGGACAACCGTTCGTTTCTTACCAGATGATGAAATTTTTTCCTCTACGAATTTTTCTTTTACAACGATATGTGAGAGAATGCAAGAATCCGCTTTTCTTTTGAAAGGAATTACGATAGAAGTAATCGATGAAGAAGATAACAGAGCTTCTAAATTTTGCTACGAGAGAGGAATTGAAGAGTTTGTAGAAGATTTAAATCATGGAAAGAATACGCTCCATAAAGTATTATCCATTAATGGCATAAAAGACAAAATAGAAGTCGATATTTCGATGCAATATACGGATACTTATCATGAAAATATTGTAAGCTTTGTCAATAATGTTAAAACAGTAGATGGTGGAAGTCACGAAGTGGGCTTTAAAACCGCACTGACAAGAGTTTTTAATGATTATGCCAAATCGAATGGATTTATTAAAGGAAAAGAAAAAGCTTTAGAAGGTAGTGATGTAAGAGAGGGATTAACGGCTGTTATTAGTTTAAAAATCCCAGAGTCCTTATTACAATTTGAAGGACAAACCAAAGGAAAGTTAGGAACACCTCAAGCAAGAGTGGTGGTAGATTCGATTGTAACCGAACAAATGAAAGTTTATTTAGAAGAAAATAAAGTAGTTGCCACCGAAATTATTAATAAATCTTTAAAAAGTAAAATAGCAAGAGAAGCGGCAAGAAAAGCTCGAGAAGAAGCAAGAAAAGGCAAGACAAAGAATAACAAAGAAAGAAGTCTTTCTGGAAAACTTGCTCCTGCTCAAAGCAAAGATAAAACAAAAAAAGAGTTATTTTTAGTCGAAGGAGATTCAGCAGGTGGTTCTGCGAAACAAGGAAGAGACCGAAAATATCAAGCTATCCTTCCTCTTCGAGGTAAAGTATTAAATACAGAGAAAACGAAAGAAGAAGATATTTTAAAAAATGAAGAAATTAATACGATGATTTATACCATAGGTGCCGGATATGGTTCAAATTTCTCCATTGAAGATTGTGAGTATTCAAAAGTTATTATCATGAGTGATGCAGATGAAGATGGAGGCCATATCCAGTGTTTGTTATTAACTTTTTTCTATCGTTATATGAAACCATTAATTGAAGATGGACGACTTTTTGTTGCTCTTCCTCCACTATTTAAAATACAAAGTGGTAAAAATATTGATTATGCTTATACAATCGAAGAAATGAAAGAAAAAGCAAAGGGTAAAAAATGTGATATCCAAAGATACAAAGGTTTAGGTGAAATGAATGCTGATCAGTTATGTGATACTACCATGAAACCAGGAACAAGAGCATTGATTAGAGTGAATATTGAAGATGCTCAGCTTGCTGAAAAACGTGTGTCTGTTTTAATGGGGGATGATGTTCCACCTCGTAAAGAATGGATTGATGAAAACGTAGAATTTACGCTAGAAGATGAGTATGAAATATAGGAGATGAAAATATGAAAGAAAATACTTATATCATTCCGGCAATCGACTTTTATATAGTACCAATTTGGAGTGGTGTTCCAGAACCACATGGAATTTTTGAAATGGGAGTTTCTAAACAAAGATATTTAGGTAGTTTTCTTCCTTTTGAGGAAGTGGATGGACTGACCATTCAGGAATTAGAGGATGTTATAGAATCCGATACTGTTTTTTTGTTTTGTGCTGCTAATGTTCACAATTTTGGCAGGAAGAGCGGTCCGTTTGCAGGAATAGAAAAGACAATAATCGATATGATGATATTTTCAACTGAAAAGCTATTACACGCAACCGATAGAAATAAAACCATAGATAAGGTAATAGAGGAAATATATGAATCAAGATATCAAGATGCCAGTAAGAGAGAACAAGAAATATTTAATAATTTTTTTGAAAGATATCAAGATAAGAATCATAAAGAAACCAAACAAAGAGTAAAAAGATTATTAGGAGAAAATAAAAAATAATTCGTATTTCATTCATGATAAAAATAATAGGTGATTTAGGAGGAACTATGAAATATAAAAGTGGTGAAGAATTTTTAAATCTGTTATATAAAAATATGCATATGTCTGATATTGTAATGCATACAGCTAGCAAAGGCGATACATCAGTTAAAAAAATAGAGAAATACATGGATAGACTTGATAAAATTCATGATATTGCAAAAACAAATGAACATAAAATGAATTTACTAAAAGAAATGTATTATAAAAAATATGTAATAAAAAAATTGCCAGAAGGCTATGTTGAACTTCAAAAAAAAATAGCTTTTGAAGAAGGCCGCGGGTATATTGATGTTAATGATACAATGAAGAATCAAATGCTTTTGAATATTCAAAATGACCAAAAAAAATCATTAGACCGTTGGATAGAGTATTTTTGTAGTGACGATGCAATGTATCCTATGTGGTTCAAAAACTATGCTTTTCAGGGAATGTTGAAATTAGGAAAATATGATAAAGAAAAAAGAGCTTTTGCAAAAAGAGTTCCTGAAACGGTTGAACCTTATTTATCGTTTAACATGGAAATTATTGCTCAGATTTATTCTAGTCTAAAACATGAAATTGGAGAGAACACTCTTACAGAGGAAGAACAAGAAGCATTGCAAAATGGGGAAAGTTTTCAGAAACTTTATATTTATTACTTGAATAAAACAGCAGATTATGTGAATGATGGAAAAACAGATGGTATTTGGATAAAGTATAATCAAGGAGACAATTATTATCCTTTATGGGAGTCTCTTCAAGAGAAAAATACAGGTTGGTGTACAGCAGGAGAATCCACTTGTAAAACTCAGCTAGCAGGGGGGGATTTTTATGTATATTATACAAAAGATAAAAATAATGAATATAAAAATCCAAGAATTGCTATTCGAATGGATGGAAAAGATTCAATTGGTGAGGTAAGAGGTGTAGGACCACATCAAGAGTTAGAAGAACAATTCATAGATATTGCAGATAAAAAATTAGATGAGTTTCCAAATAAACGGGTATATAGAAAGAAAGTCCATGACATGAGGCTGATAACTAAAATATATAAAAGAACAAAAAATAATATAGAATTGAGTAGGGAAGAATTAATGTTCTTGTCAGAGATTAATGAACCAATAGAAGGCTTTGGTTATGAAAAAGATCCAAGAGTGTTAGAACTTCAATTAAAAGAGCTAGACGAAATTGAAAAAAAATCAAAAAATAATATAGAATTGAGTAGAGAAGAGTTATTATTTATATATGTCGCAACCTGTGATAATATATTGAAAATTGTTAATGATGAGGCATTCACATCTAGAGTAGTAGAAATTTGCAATGCCGAAATATTTGATAAAAAGCTAGATGATTTATCTAATGAAGATATTTTTCAAAGAAAAGTTCAAGATACAAGATTGCTAACAGAAATACAGCAAAAAGTAAATAATCATATAGAATTAAGCCAGGAAGATTTAAAATTTCTATATGAGATTAATAAATCAATAGAAACCTTTGTTTGGGGAGGAGATTTAAGGATACAAGAGCTTCAGAATGTTGAAATATTTGATGAAAGGTTAGATGATTTATCTAATAAAGATAGTTTTCAAGAAAAAGTTCAAGATACAAGATTATTAGTAAAAATTCGTGAGAAAGCAAATAACAATGAAGTATTAAGTAAAGATGAAGTATTACGTCTATATGAAATAACTGGCTTTTTATCTTTATTTGATAGACAGAGGATTTTATTAAATGATATAAAAAAGAAAAGAAATTTAAAAAGTGATTTGGCATATGTGTATGATTGTAAAGAACAAAATATAGGAACAAATGTTAGTGATTTTGAAAAGCATGATATAAAAGTTTATTATGGATATTTAAATTATTATGGAAGAGTAATAGATAAATCATTTAGTAATTTAGAGATAATTATAGGAACTGCAAATTTCCATAATATAAAAAATGCTACGTATTTAAATAAACTTAAGAATATAACACTAGATGCTTATTTTAGTAATTTAGTAGATGCTACGGGATTAAATAGCCTTCAAAATATAGGTCACGATGCTGTTTTTAGTGCATTAAAAGATTCAAAAGGCCTTGATAACCTTACAAATGTAGGAGGATGTATGCGAATAGAATCATTAGAAAATTATGAATCATTAAAAAAATGTAGCTGCTATGATGATATAAAAAGGTCAGTAGAAAATAGATTGTTATTTTCAAAGAGAGATGAAATTGTGGAGGTAGACAAAAAAACAAAGTAAAAGTTAGGTAATAATAAGGTAATAGAGGAAATATATGAATTTAGATATCAAGATAAAAATCATAAAGAAACCAAACAAAGAGTAAAAAGATTATTAGGAGAAAATAAAAAATAATTCGTATTTCATTCATGATAAAAATAATAGGTGATTTAGGAGGAACTATGAAATATAAAAGTGGTGAAGAATTTTTAAATAAATTATATAGTGAAATGTATAAAGAATATACTGTAAGTCATTCAGCGAGTAAAAATGCAACTCCCACTGGCAAAATTTCAGGATATTTGAAAAGATTAGATGATGTTCATGGTAGTGTAAAGGATAATGAACATAAACTTAATCTCCTAAAGCAGTTTTATTATGAGAAATATGTTATCAAAGAATTGCCTGATAATTATATTGCCTTTCGGCAGAGAATTGCACGTGAAAGAGGTTTTGGAGCCTTAAAAATGAACAAAGAAGAAATGCTAAAAAGAGTGCAAGAGGGACAAAAAAAGTCACTTGATAAGTGGATAGATTATTTAATAGGTGATGAGACTAATTATCCGATATGGTTTAAGAATTATGTTTTTAGAGGTATGTTAAAACTAAGTAGATTCGATAAAGATACTCTATCGTTTGGAAAAAGAGCAAAGACAACAACAGAACCATATATTGAACTAGATAAGGAAGTACTTGGTAGTGTATATGAAGCTTTGAAAAATGAAATTGGAAGTAATCATTTGACAGAATTACAGGAAGAAGCTATCCAGAATGGCGAGAGTTTTGGCAAACTATATGCTTTTTATATAAAAAAGAATCATAATAGGGAAAGAGTTGGCATTTGGGTCCGCTATAAAAAGAATAGCGATTACCATAAATTAGAAGATGATTTACAAGGAAAAAATACAGGTTGGTGCACAGCAAATGAAATGAGTGCTAAAGAACAATTGATGGCGGGAGATTTCTATGTTTATTATACAAAAGATAAAAATGGAGAATATAAAGTTCCAAGAATTGCTATCAGTATGGAAGACAATATTATTGTAGAAGTAAGAGGAATTAAAAGTGATCAAGGTTTAGAAGATGAAATGATACCAATTGTTTCTAATAAGTTAAGTGAATTTCCAGACAAAAATAGATACCTAAAAAGAGCATTTGATATGAAAAAAATGACTGTAATTGATGAGAAACAAAGAAATGGAGAAAATCTTACAAGGACAGAGTTGAAATTTTTATATGAATTTGAAAAACCCATACAAGGATTTGGAATGGAAAGAGATCCTAGAATTAAGGAAGTAAAAGAAAAAAGAAATATATTAGAAGACTATGCAAAGATTTTTGATGTAAGGATTAGTCAAGTCTCATTCGTCAAGTCGTTAGAAGAATTAGAGAGTTGTACAAGTAAAAATATTATTTATATGGGAGATTTAGAACTAAACAAGGATAATTATGAGGAATTAAAACAAAAAGAAAAGCTAAAAAACATTATTGTAGTAACAGGAGATATGAAATGTGCCAGTTTAAAAGAAGTGACCGCTTTTGAAAAATTAAAAAGTATTGGTGGTAGTGCCCATTTTGATTTAGTAGAAGATGGAAAAATTCCAAATAATTTACAATATGTGATAAAGAATATTTACTTTGAACATTTAAAAAAGGCAGATGGTTTAAATGTATTAAATGTTGGTGGTCATGCCTGTTTTGATTCATTGATGGATGCTACAGGATTGAAATTGCAAAATGTAGAAGGTAATTTGTATTGTGATTCATTAGTAGATAGCAGAGGTTTTCAATCTTTACAGAATGTGGGAGGAGATTTGTATGTTCCTCATTTGCAAAATTTTACAGGTTTTAGCAGTTTGCTTAGTATAGGTAGTATTAGGCAACCAATAAATGATGTTGAAATGACCCCAAGAGACTTTATGAAAAAGGTAAAAGATGGTATTAGGGAGAAAGATTTGTCAAAAATGATGGAAAGTGTGTCATTCAGTGATAGTTATAAAAAAAGTTCTAATAAATAGTAACTTAGTATTTTAAATTAGGAAAAGAAGTTAGGTGATAATATGGCAAAAAAGAAAACAGAAACAGAAGAGGTAATAGAAAAAATCTTTGACTATACCTTAGAAGATATTATGGGTGAACGTTTTGGAAGCTATTCCAAATATATTATCCAAGAACGTGCCATTCCAGATGCAAGAGATGGATTAAAACCAGTTCAGCGAAGAATCTTGTTTTCGATGCATAAGGAAAAAAATACTTATGATCGAGGATATCGTAAGAGTGCAAAAACGGTTGGAGATGTAATTGGTAATTATCATCCACATGGTGATACCTCTATTTATGATGCAATGGTCAGGATGTCACAACCTTGGAAAACAAGGCTTCCTTATATTGATATGCATGGTAATAATGGTTCCATTGATGGAGATAGTCCAGCTGCTTATCGTTATACGGAAGCAAGACTTTCTAAAATATCAAATGAAATGTTAAAAGATATTGATAAAAACACCATTGAATTTGCTCCTAACTTTGATGATACGACAGAAGAGCCTACGGTTTTACCTGCTAGATTTCCTGCTCTTTTAGTATATGGTGCTCAAGGAATTTCTGCAGGATACGCGACTAATATTCCTCCTCATAATTTAGGAGAAGTGATTGATGCTACCATTCATCGTATCGATAATCCGAATTGTTCTTTGGACACATTAATGAAATATGTAAAAGGACCTGATTTCCCAACAGGAGGAATTGTGGAAGGCTTAGATGGTATTAGGCAAGCTTATGAAACTGGTAGAGGAAGAATTGTAATTCGCAGTAGGTATATGGTAGAAAAAGAAAAAGGGAAAACTTCTATTGTAATTACCGAAATTCCTTTTGAATCAAATAAATCCTTAATGGTAAAAAAGATAGATGATATTCGTATCGATAAAAAAATCGATGGTATTAGTGAAGTTCGTGATGAATCTGCTGCGGATATTCGTGTGGTGATTGATTTAAAAAAGGATGCCAATGTCGACCTCATTATTAACTATTTATTAAAAAATACGGATATGCAAATTAGCTATAATTTTAATATGGTTTCCATTGTCAATAAACGTCCTAAATTACTAGGATTGAAAGAATCCTTAGATGCTTTTATTGCTCATCAAAAAGAAGTAGTAACAAGACGTACTCAGTTTGATTTACACCATGCAGAAGCACGTCTTCATATCGTAGAAGGTTTAATTAAATGTATCTCTATTTTAGATGAAGTCATTAAAGTAATTCGTGCTAGTAAAAATAAAAGTGATGCGAAAAATAATTTAGTGAAAGAATTTTCCTTTACGGAAATACAAGCAGAAGCAATTGTAACATTACAATTATATCGTTTAACTAATACGGATGTGGTAGAATTAGAAGAGGAGTTAAAAAAACTACAAAAAATCATTGAAGGATTAAAGACCATTCTTGGCGATGAAAATGTCTTAAAAACAGTCATGAAAAAAGATTTAAAAGACGTTAAGAAAAATTATGCTGAAGAGCGAATTACCGATATCAAAGAGGAAATAACGGAAATAAAAATAGATACTTCTGTGATGATTCCAAAAGAAGATGTCGTAGTAGTCATTACCAAAGATGGTTATATCAAGCGTACGAGTACTAGAAGTTATCAAGCTAGTAATAAGGAAGACTTAACTTTAAAAGATAATGATTATATGATAGGTCTCTATGAAATGAGTACCTTAGATACCCTTTTAGTCTTTACGAACCAGGGAAATTATTTGTATATACCAGTACATACTATCTTTGATATTAAATGGAAGGAAATTGGAAAACATATTTCTAATCTAATTGAAATATCACCCGATGAAAGAATCGTATCAGCAATTCCTGTTTATGATTTTGAAACTAGTAGTAATTTAATCATCGTAACCAAAAATGGTATGATTAAACGTTCTAAAATAAAAGACTTTAAATTAACGAGATATTCAAAACCAGCTAGTTGTATGAAATTAAAAGAAGGCGATGAAGTAATTTGTTGTGTGTTAGAAAAATATAATAGTGTTTTCTTAACGACAAACTCTGGTTATGGACTAAGTTTTGCAACAAATGATATACCAGAAGTAGGAGTAAAAGCAAGTGGTGTAAAAGCAATGAGTCTAAAAGATGATGTCATTGTATCCATTTCTAACTTTGATTATAATGAATTTGAATTTATTTCGGTAATAACAGACAAAGGGACTGGCAAGAGAGTAAGATTAAGCGAATTACCAGTTTCAACAAGGGCAAGAAGAGGGCTACTTTTATTAAGAGAAGTAAAAACGAATCCTTACCGAATTGTAAGTACCTTTATAACCAGTAATAAAAATCATCTAGGTATCAAAACAGAAGAGATTACTATGGTAAAGGTAACCGAACTTCCGATTATGGATCGTTATTCAACAGGAAGCCAAATTTCAAAAAAACAGATTAAAGAAGCCTTTGTTAGTGTAGATTTAACAACAAAAGAAGATTTAGAAAGAGGAGAAAGTAATCCAGAAATTCCAAAAAAAGATAGTGTTAACTTAAAAGAAATTGATGACAAGTTAATGACCATTGATGACTTTCTAAAATAAAAAGAAATCTATAATAGAATAATCTACTATAGATTTTTTTGTTTAACCTAAAGCAATATCTAATATCATCATAATCGTAAATCCAATTAGTGTAAAAAAAGCCATCAAATCTTTTTTCTTATTTGTTTGACTCTCTGGAATTAGTTCTTCCACTACTACATAGATCATCGCTCCTGCTGCAAATGCTAATAAATAAGGAAGCAAGACTCTTACTTTGATAACTAATATAGCACCAATGACTCCTGCAATCGGCTCTACGATTCCACTTAAGCTTCCAAAAAGAAATGCTTTTTTTCTAGAGAATCCTTCTCTTCGAAGTGGTAAGCTAATAGACATTCCTTCTGGGAAATTTTGAATTCCGATTCCAAGTGCCAACATCCAAGCTGCCGATAACGTTGCTCCATCGAGATGATACATCAAAGAACCAAAAGCAACACCAATTGCAAGACCTTCGGGAATATAAAAGTTAGTACACAATTACATCTATATCATTTTTATCTTTTACAATAATATAATCTATAATACTTGTCCATAATCTCCTTTTTTCTAAATTATCTAAAGTATCATAAAGAACTAAAAAGTCATTATTCAGTAGATTTTTGATTCTATCTATGTCCACTTTACTAATTTTTTTTGTAGTATCCTCTTCCTCTTTTGCTTTTTCTAATTCCTTATTTAATGATATATACTCAGATTTATAGTAATCTATGTCAACTAAATCATCCATGTATAAACTTGTTAACTTATTTATTTTATTTTTGAGATTATTAATATCAATTTTTCTAACTGTTCTATTTTTATTAATATCTTTTATTTTAATAATTCTATCTTCTAATATATTTTTTATATTATTTTTTAGATAATTTTCTATATCCTTTTCTGAAATACATTTTTTGTTACTACAACTACCTTTTTCATGCTTTTTACAATTATAATAGTGCGAAAGACTTGTATTGACTTTTCCTGATAAATTACATTTACAAACTGGGCACTTTAGCATTCCAGAAAAGATATATGGAGTAGGATTATGCCTTTTTCTATTTTCGTCAGGCTTATAGTCTTTTCTATTTTTTTCAAGCATTTTTTGTACTTTAAAATATATTTCTTTTTCTAAAAAACCCTCACAAAAGTCATTAATGATTTCACCAGATTGTTTTCTATATTGCCCAATATAACAACTATTTGATAAATATTTTTTTATAGAATAAGTGGATCTTTTCAAATAGTTATTTGAGAACCATTTCGTAGTCTCATTTAGATTATTACTTTTGAGGTAGTGATTATATAATTCTTTAATTTGGTTAGCTTTTTCTTTGTTTACTACCATTTTTTTATTTTCATCTATATCATATCCATAAGGAACTTGCCCGGTACAAACTGTTTTAGCGACTTCGTATTTATATTTATTAACTCTATTAATACGTTCTGAATCTTTATTTATTTCCCGTTCTGCAAGGTTTACTTTAAGATTAAATATAAATCTACCGTCGGCAGTGGAGACATCAACGTCATCTTCATCAATTGCTTTAAAAGATGTATTATGTTCATCTAATGTAACTAATATATTATTGGCATCTCTAACATTTCTACTAAACCTATCTAGTTTAGTAAATAATATTAAATCAATATGATCTAAATTATCAAGTAATCTTAAAAATTCTTTTCTCTTTGATATTGAACTAGCACTAACACCTTCATCAATAAAGTATCCATATATTTTATAGTTATTTTGTTTACAATACTTTGTCAAACTATCTTTTTGGTCAATTACAGATAAACCGAATTTTTTCTGTTCTTCTGTTGATACACGGCAATATATAGCAACATTTTTAATCATTATAACACTTCCTTTTTTTCTAATTTTATGCTACAATGATATAGAAAAACTCCTATATCATTGAATATAGTTTTAGTTTGGTTGCTAAGTAGTTTTTCATTTTGCTCTGTGCGGTAACACAGGGCTTTTTTGTTTTGTTTTATTTTATTTTTTCGTATAACAAATTTATATATAAATCAGCCTCGTCTTCATATTTATCAACTTTAAAGGCTAGTAAATCATTATCTACTTGATTAAGTTGATCTAATTCTATATGAGCTAATTCGTGTAATATAGTCTTTTTCTTTTTATAGCGAGATAGTTTATTATTTATAAATATTAAGTTTATTCCTCTATAGTTGGTTACACAACCATTTATTTTATTTGGTAAGTTTTCATACATAATGGTTGCATTATAGTAATTCAATAATTCCTGTTGTGTTATCTCTTTAGTTAATAAATTATATAAATTCATATGTCAACACTCCCTTTTTATGTAAGTACCTGTACTAGCATACTTGGTTTATATAATTATTCTCCATCAAGCATCTTATCTACTTCACGTTTTCTTTTTTCTATGATGAATTTCATTGTTTCTTTGTCATCATCAGTTAATATGTCCTTGTTTTTGCTAAAGAGGACATCTAGCTCATCATTATTATTATTTTCTTTCGTTAAATCTTTTGTGATAAAATCATCATAAATATTTAGATATTTGGCAATTTTTCCAATCATATCAAGATCAGGTGTACGTAGACCATTTTCCCAACAACTTAGTGTAGATTGTGCAATGCCTAAATCTTCTGCCATAATCTGTTGATCAATCTTTTTCTTTTGTCTTAAATATTTAATATTTTTAGCAAAATAATTCTCCATATGCACTCCTTTCTTTTTTAGAATATCATTTTCTTTAATGGAATGCAATATTTTCTTTGCAAAATGCAAAAAAATATTGACATATTGCAAAATGCAATATAAAATAGACTTAGAGGAGGTAAAAAATGGAAAATAATGAAATTTTGAAATTAAGCAAAGAAATAAAATTACAACGTTTCAAGAAACAAATAAGTCAAAAAGATTGTGCAAGTTTCCTTAAAGTGTCAGTTCCAACATATCGAGAATTTGAGTATAATCCCCAAAAATTAAATCTTGAACAGGCACAAAAGCTTAGCGAATTATTAGAATGGAATCTTTTTGAATTTTTTTTAAATTGTATATTGCAAAATGCAATAAAAAATGAAATTAAGTAAGTAAAAGAGAATTTAAATAATAAAAATGCAACCAAACTAAAAATATGTCGTTTTATGATACATAAACTATAACGAGGTGAAAGGATGATACTGAACGAAAAACAAATTTTTAATTTTCTTTCAACTTTAGTTAAAATTGTTGAAGAAAAGGAAAAAGTAACAATTAAATATGAAATAAAAAAGAGAACTCAACCGCCAAGTAAAGGTTCTCTTGCTTAAAAAAGCACTTATAAAATAACACGAAAAGTAAAAGAAATCAATATCGAAAAAATAGTATATATAAACGAGTATAGATGAAAAAGTCCTAGAATGGACAAATATGATAGCAAATCAAATGTAATAAAAAGGAGTGATATAATGCATATACAAATAGAAGATGCGGAAATGATAGAGATTATACATAAAAATTATAAAAAAACAAGAAGACTAAATAAGGTAAAAGAAATAGAAAAATATAACAAAAGGAACATTAAAATAACTATAATTTTATTCATAATAGATATTGTTTTGTTTATGGTAACTAGATTATGAAAAATAAAAAATGTAAAAGAAATCAATACTATACAGAATTATTATATTTAAGTTCTTATCGAAGTAAAAACCATCAATGTCCTTACTGTGGTCATAAATTTAATTTTGATACAAGATATAAAAAACAAATTTGTTGGAAGTGTGGAAAATATAATTTTAAAAACCAGAAAGAGGAATTTTTTTATAAACTAACAATGCAATTAAAGAAAAAGGGTGATGATTATGTCAAAATATGATAATGCTAAATTTTATTGGTTAATATTGCAAGAAAACTTTTTTGATGAAGATGCCATTGAATGGATAGAGGAACAAACAGATGGAGAAAAATATGCCCTGTTTTATTTAAAATTATGCTTAAAGTCATTAAAAACAAACGGAATTTTGGTGAGGAAAGTAGGCGAGATGTTAATTCCTTATACACCTGAAAAACTTGCAGAATTAACCAAAACAAATAAAGATACAGTAATAATTGCGATGAAATTGTTACAGAAAGTGGGCTTAGTAAAACTATTAACAAACGGAGAAATTTATCTTACACAGATTGATCAAATGGTTGGTTCGAAATCCCATGGCGCTTTTAAAAAACAACAACAAAGATTATTAGGAAATAGTAAATAGAAAGTACTAAAAAAATGAAGAAAAATTTAAGTAAAAATTAAACCCTAAAAAGTAGCCTTGAGGACAAGAGGCAGACAAAAAGAGGACAGAGGGTGGACAAATGTCTGCTAAATGTCTCCTTTAAAAAATAAGGATAAAAACATCGTGGCGGATAAAAAACAGACAAAAAGAGGACAAAAGGGTGGACAAATGTCCGCCTAGAATAAGAATAAGAACTAGAATAAGAAAAGAATTAGAATACACATTACATATAGTATTCACTAAATATAAAATAAGTAGGAAGGGTGATAGAACTTGATTACAGAAAAACAAATGAATTATTTATGGTTTCAATTGTGTAGTAACTTTCACACATCATACAACAAGACCCAAAAACTGAAAGAAGAATATTACCAACAATTAAAAGATAGAGAATTTGAAGAAATCAATAACAAAATAAACATTCTTATTAATGAAAAAGTTGCTAATTCAAATTTTCCAACAGCAAAAGAAATATTAGAAGCAAAAGAAAAATTGCCAGTTTGGTGGAATGATTATGGAGAGATAGAATTAAAACCACCAACACCAGAAGAACAGCAAGAACTAGATGATATCATCGCAGAACTTACTGGAGAAAAAGAAGAAGATAAAGGAATGGAGTTGTAGAGTATGAAAAAAATAATTGCTCCAAGGTACATACAAAAGTCAATCAGAATTATGCAGAAAAATGCAAAGATAGTAAGTGATTGGATGACAGAAAATAATATTGATAGAAAAATTCCATTAAAAGATTTTTTATCAAAGGAGGAGCCTAAAAAAAGCAAAAATATTGTCATCAAAGGACAAATGACAATATTTGATTTGATCACAGAAAAAGAAAGAGGAATAAGCAATGAATGCAAAAGAATTGAAAAATTACACATATAGTGACTATTTAGAAATAATGATACCCTTTAAAATTACTTTAGAGAATGGAGATTATGAATGGTATGAACCCGATTTAATGTATTATCATACTGAAGATGAGGAACAACCATCTTACGATTACGATACTATGATGCAGAAATTGAAAGGAAAAGAATATGGACAAGAATTATGAAAAGTATGTAGATGAAATATTTAATAGTTATAATGCTTATCATAAAAGAAATAGAAATAAGAGCTTGGATAATAACACTCATAAAAAACAATTTTCGTATTTAATAGAACTATTCAAGAATAATCACCAAATTTTAAAAAAAATATTTTGGGTATTAAAAAATTATGATTTTCATCATAAAAGCGAATATGGAGGTAAGCATATAGAAAATTTAATTCACTATTTAAAGGAACAAGTAGCAATTAGGAGATGTGCAGATGAAAATTAAAGAGGTCATTAAAGTTGTTTTTAAAGGTATATTGTTATGGGAAGGAACTTGGATTTGGATATTCCTAATGTCTTCTTTATTTGGAAAGTTTTTTTTAAGGGGAACGGAGATTGGTAAAGAATGTAAAGATTTAATCGTACCATGTATTGAAATGATGAAAGTTCCGGCTGTTGCAATTGCTTTTATGCTTTTAGTTGTTTTATTTATTTATCCAGTTATTTGCTTTTATAATTGGATCGCTTCCCACTAAATATAAATTAAAAATAGAAAATCAAACGAGGTGAAGTTTTATGAAAAAAAGAAGAATAGGAGCCAACATTACTCTTGAAAATAGAAGTCTAGCAAACGAAAAGTTAGATAAGAAAGCAAGAAAAAAGCAAATTATTAAAGTTTTGAAAGATAATAGCATGAATGATATGACTGCGAGAGAGATAGCCTATAAGCTATTTGAAAAAGGTTTAGTACCATATTTTGAAAGAAATACAGTAGCCCCAAGAATTACAGAATTATGTCATGAAGGAATATTAGAACCAACATATACAGACATAGATCAATGGACGGGTCATTCAGTAACCGTTTACGGTTTTACAGAAGAAATTAAGAAAAACAATTATGAGACAATTTATGGATAAAAAGGAAAATATGATATGAAGCGAAAAAAGGAACTAACAAGAATTATTATAAGTTTTAGATCTAAATATCAATCTCCGTTGATTATGGTAATAAAGGAATATTATGCAACAAAACAAGATAAAAAAGACAATAATTGTTATTGGGCAGAGGTGTTATTTAGTACTAATAATATTAGATATTGGGCTTTTTTAGATATTTATGCTACAACTCTAGTTGAGACAACAAAAACTTATGGAAGTAAAAATGATGGAGTTTATCGTCCTGAAAAGGGTGCAGAGTTTGAAGTTTACAACACAGAAACTAATCAATTAGTTAGTAAGGTTGTTACGGATTCAGATGGAAAATTTACTTTAGATTTAGGGTATGGAACCTATCGTATTCATCAAACAAAAGGAAAAGAAAAATATGATTTTGTAAAAGATTATACAATTACGATTGATGGTTCAACTGATAAAGAAGTAGTTTTTCTTCAAAATGAATATATTACTAGCGATTTAGATTTTACTAAAACAGACATTTCAACTGGTGAAACACTACCTAATACAACTATTGAAATTTACAATGCAGAAACAGATGAATTAGTTAGTACACATGTAACGGATGCTAATGGTAAAGTATCTATTAAAAATCTTGGCTATGGTAAATATTATATTTTAGAAAAAAAGGCACCAGCAGGATACGAGCTTAATCCAGAAAGAATGTATTTTGAAGTAACAAAATCTGGAGAGATCATTAAGGTAAATATGAAAGATCATAAAATTAAGAAAGTATCATCTTATCATGTTCCAAATACTGCAACAAATTCATCATTAAGCGATGTGGCAGTAATCTTAATGATTATTATTGTTCTTGGAGGGGCATTTATCATTGTTACCAATAAAAAGAAAGATGATAAATAGGAAATTAAAATTCATTGTACCAATTTTAATTGTCATTATATTTGGAATTATATTTGCAAATAAGATTGATACATTCAGTAAAGAAAAAGAGGAAGAAAAACGAATTTCTTCCTTCTTTAATTTCCAAAAAGAATTAATACAAGATACACCAAAATTATTGCCTTCAGAAGGTAAAATATCTAAAGAAGAGTATGTTGGAATGTTAGAAATTCCTAAAATTAATCTTCGAAAGGGCTTTTACAGTATTGATTCAAAATTAAATACTGTAAACGTAGGATTAGAGGTTATAAAAAATAGTAAAATGCCAGATGTAGAAAATAGTGAACTAGTGATAGCTGGGCATTCTGGAAATGGTTATTTAGCTTTCTTTAAAGACTTAAATAAGATAGAAAAAGGAGATTTAATTTATATTACATATCAAGGGTATAAGTATACATATAAATTAGAATCAACTACTATAACAGATAAAAACGGAGAAATAGAGATTGAAAAAAAAGTAGATAGCCAAACATTAATTCTAACAACTTGTAATCCATCTAATAGAGATAAAGAACAATTGACAATTGTTTCTAAATTAATAAAAAAAGGAAAATACAAATAGAAAGAGAGAGTGATAGAATGATTCATACAAATTTCATTGGAAGACTGGTAGAAGATCCAAAACTAAAAAAAGTTCAAACTAAAGAGGGAGAAGAAAAAAGTGTTGCAAATATAACTTTGGCAGTTAATAGATTATATAGTGATAAGGTAGATTATGTTGATGCTACTGTTTGGGGAAAACAAGCGGAGCAATTAGTAGAAGGTAATTCTAAAGGATCTAGAGTTTCTATTACTGGTAATTTTACAACAGATATTTATGAAAAAGAAAATGGAACTAAGGTTAAAACCTACAATGTACATGTTGATACTATTGAATTTTTAGATAGAAAAAAGGAAAAGGATAATCAACAAGAAGTTATTCAAGAACAAGAATTAGAGAGATAATTTTCTCTCTTTTTTATTTTATAAAATGATAGAGGGGAGTGATAAATGATGAATAAATATGAAGAAGTAAAAGCTAGACACCAAAAAATGGTAAATGATTTTCCTTTAGGTTTTGCTTTTAGTAACGAACAATTTAAAAATATGATGGAAAAGTGGAACTTAGAAGAAAAAGACACAGATAAAATACTCTCTATTGGTGCAGGTGGTTTTATAAGAAAAACGGATCTGGAATTATATAAAAAAATGTGGGATGAAATTAGAAAAGAAAATAAGAATTTAATAGAGCAAGATAAAACTGGTGAAGGTTATATTAAAGATATGTTTGTATATGAACTTAATAATCACGAATACAGTTATACCCATAATATATTTGATACATTAGAAGCTTTGAATATAAGTGAAGCTGATATTAAAAATAATTTTAACTTAAGAAATGGTTTAAAATTAGCAGTAAATGAGATAACGAAAGATAGTTTAGAACAAGAGGACTACGGAATGGAAATGTAGTTTTTTTTGAAAGGAGAAATTAGATGCAAGAGGATTGGGAAGAAATTAAAAATAGTAAAAAAGATGTGAAAAATAATTCATCTTTTCTTTATTTCAAAAATAAGGAAGATTTAAAGCAACTTGTATATTTATTAAATCAAGTATTAGAAAATACACAAGAAAGCTTTTTGAATGATAGAATGCTTTTAATTAGCTCCTCTATAGAGGAATTAGAAGGAAATGATGGCAAGAAGTATAATAAATGGGAATTATTATACAAAGCAATCGGAACTCATAAGGAAGAAGCCTTTTTGACAACAAATGGAAATGGAGAACTTGTAAATATAATTGATTTGCCCACATCAGAAATTATTGGTACAAGTGAAAAGATAATTAACGAAGTTGAAAAGGGAACGAAAAAAATTAATGAATATGAGAAACAATTTCTTTATGATTCATATGAAGAAGTTTCTATTAAAAGAAATGAAGAAAAAACTATGTTGTTATAAAGATGAGCACAATACGTTAGTGCTTTTTTAGTGGAAGGAGAGATGATAAATATGAATTTTATAAATTTACTAGAATTAAAGAATGAAATTCAAGGAGCAACCTATACAATTGACGATCTTATTCAAATTCTTAATAATCTATTTAAAATTTTACAAAGAGGCGGGGTTGTGGTATTGGTCGTATTCTTAACTTTTGGATTTATCTATTATGGTTGTACAGACGTAGATAATAAACCACGAGCAAAACAAAGAATACTTACAGTTGTATATGCCTTGATTGGTGTCGTTTTAGCATCTTCAATTGTTACAATAATATTATCACAATTTAAGTAAGGAGGATTGATTAAATGGGGTTAATATCTGATATATTTAATTTCCTGATATGGACTATTATCAATTTAATCTATTGTTTTATCGATGCAATTTATTCTTCCTTTGTTAAATTAAATAGTATTAATATTATCAATGATTTATTGACTAAAGACAATATTTTAATTAATGCTTATAATTCTATTATAGTAATTTCCATAGTAGTATTATCAGTCTTCGCTGTATGGAATTATGTAAAAGTATTTTTAGATCCTGATGATACACAGCCGATTCAAACGATTACTTTTGAAATTGTAAAGTGTACTTTTTTAGTAGTATTGTCCTCTTTTTTATTAACTCAAATCTTTAATTTTTCTATTGTATTTTCTTCCGTAATGGGAAATTTATTTTTAAGAGATAATCACTCTTTTTCAGGAAGTATTGTAGAAAGCTATATAGAAATTAACGATGCTTTTGTAGAAAAATATGATGGAAAAGGTCAAGAAGCAGAATTGGAAAAATTTGCAAAGGAAAAGCAAAAAAATATAGATGGCTATATAAGAGAAATAGAAAATCTAGATAAAGAATTGAATGATTATGAAAATGTAACTGGAATAAAATATTCCTTTGATAAAAATACTTATACTTGTAATACAAAAAAGATAACCAAAAAAGAAGAAGAGAAAAGTCATAATATACTAAAAAGTAAAAATGATAGTATGTTAACACCAGAAGATAAAAATAATCAATCAAATATTCAGTTAAGTTTGACTGATAAGATAGAAAGTCGCCAAGAATATTGCAACAGTATTAAAAAGGAAATAGAGAGAGAGTTACCAGGAAAATCTACTAAGTTTCCAAATACACCAGATACAGATCCTTTTACTGCAAACGGAATTAATGTTAATGATTCAACTTCTGTTCATAATTTTATTTCTAATCAATTAAAAGGAGAAAGTTATGAGCAAACAAGTTGGTATAAAAATGAAGTTTGGAATTGGCATTATGTAGTAAAAGAAGGAGCTTTTGGTATTAGTGCTTTAGATACCATCGAAATTTGTTGGGGTGGAAATACTGCATTACTAATTCTTGTAGGATTTTTCCTTGTTTATGCAATGTTCTTTAGTGGTATTATGCTAGCAAGACGTCAATTAGAAATGTTATTGATGTTCTTTTTTAGTCCTTTGATTTTTGCATGTTCTATTTGTAATAAACAAAGAAGACAATCTCTATATGAGCAATTATCCTCTTTAGTTTTGCAAGCAGGTGCAATTATGATAATCCTCGGCATAGGTGCTATATTAATATCGAAGGTAGCGACTTTAAATTTTGGTGAAGGATTAGAAGGATTATTAATTAAAACGTTTTTTGTTTGCGGAATTGCAACGTTAATTTTGACAGGTTCACAATCAGTAAATAAATTTATTGGTGCAAATGTTAGTTCAAATGCAGGAAGAGAAGCAATGCAGGCAATGGCAGGATTTAATAGTGCTTTGAAAGGTACTGCAGCGGCAGGAGCAATTGCAACAGCTGGAGCTGGAGTTGTTGGATTCGCAGGTGCGAAAGTTGCAAGACACCCAGTAAAAAGTACGAAAAAAATAGGTTCATTAGCGAAAAATGGATTGAGTGGAATTATTAATTCTGCTGCAGCGACGGGGATTTCCGCAGCAGGTGTAGGTTCTAAAATAGTCGGAACTGGTTTAAAACCATTAGCTAGTATAAGTCCAAATGCTAGTATGGTCGGGAATGTTTTGACTTCAAAAGGTGCCACTGATTTTTTTAACGAAAAGTCAGAAGGATTTAGAAAGAAATCTCAAACTAATAAATCAAACATGATAAGTACTATCAAATCAGCAAAAGAAAAGCTATCATCACCAGCTGTTACTACTATGATGAGAAGTGTTAATAGGCAGAGATATAGAGGAAGATTTTTATAATTATATAAATTAAGAAAGGAAAGGAGAAATATTATGTATATTACATTACCCAGTTTAAAAAAAACACTAGGGAAATGGATAGAATTAGAAGATTTATTTGTAGGACTACCTATGTTATTTATTTTTCTAATTCTTTTTTCTTTTACACCATTTAAAACACTTTCAGTAGGATTTTTAACGTTCTGTGTTTTAATGATGACTCCAGTAAATATAAGCAAAAAAAATAGAATGTATAAAGTGTTTATATTATTGCTTAAATATTTTAAAAGAAAAAGAAATTTTATTTTAATCAAAGAAAGGAAAGGTATGAATGAACAATATGGAATTGTTGGAAAGTTCAAAACAAAACTTGGAATTTATTAAAAGTAGTAAATCAGAAAAAAATAGAAATAGTCAAGAGAAGATATTAAAAAAATTAAAGAAGAAATATAATAATTCTAAATATCATCAAAAGGGAATGATGAAAGCACGATTCGAAAATGCACAATATTTTATCAATGTAAAAGAGGTAGATGATAGTGGCATTTTACATTTAAAGTCTGATGAAGTAGCAACTATTTTGTCAGTGGGTGCAGTTGATTTATCTTTATCATCTAACGAGGAAAAAAATGTCTTTTTTAATATGCTAAGAAGATTATATCAAATAAATAATATGACATTAAAGCAATATAAATTAGATAAGCCAATTAATCTTAATCTAAATAAAGAACTGCTAAAAGGAAAAATAGAAAGTTTAAAAGATGATGATCCTCGAAAGGGTCTTTTATTAGAAGAATATAACACGATAGGTCTGTTAGAAGAAAATTATGGGACAATTTCTTCTTCCTATTATTTTATAATTATAACAAAGGATATACCAACTTTAGAAAAAAAACGTCAAGAAGTTCAAAATTTACTAAATGGTATGATAATTAGATTAAATACTACACATATTGTAAATAAATTACAAATATATAAAATTTTATCTAACTTATATATTTGTAATAACTCACTTGATCAAATTATATGGGGAGATGTAACAGACTTACTTGCTCCTCTTCAAGCAACAGAAAATCAACTATTTCTTAAGAAAGATGATGAAGTTATTCAATGTGTGAGTATCAAAAATGTTCCACGTTTTATTGAAGAAGGTTTTTTTGAAGGTCTGTTTAATATACCAAATGTTCGTGCTAGTATAACCATTAAAGATAGCTTAAACCAACAAGAATTGGCAAAATGGATAGATAATCAATATAAATTTTTGTTAGTAGATAGAAATACCACTAGAAATCTTTCAGATGCAACTGACCTCGATAATCAGCAACAAAATATGCAAATATTAATGAACGAGATTAAAATAGGAGATGAAAAAATAAAAGAAGTTTCTGTTGTTTTAATCTTAACAGGAAATAAAAAAGAAAGAGAAGAGTCTTTTTCGATTTTAAAAGATTTATGCAATAGTTATCAAATAAAAATAGATGTTCCAAAATTGAGGCAATTAGAAGCTTGGCAATCATACGACATTACTTCAAAATCTTTTGCTGATTATAATTTTTATTTACCTACTAAAACTTTGGCCGTATCTTTTCCCTTTACTAAAAATCATTTTAATGATGAGAATGGTTTTTTGATAGGGGAAGATGTCCATACAGGCTTACCATCTTTTTATGATCCATTTGTTTTAAATTCCGGTTCTAGGACAAGTCATAATATAGCAATAATTGGTACCACAGGAGCAGGTAAAAGTTTTACTATGAAGAAACTTTTAATTGATGAATATGCTCGAGGAACTAAAATATTAATTTTTGATGCCGAAAATGAATATGAGAATATTGTCAAACAAAATAATGGAGAATATATTAATTTATTTTCAAGTGAGGGTGGGATTATCAACCCGTTACAAATTAGATTTTTAGCCAGCGAAGATACAGAAAATAATGAAATATCAGAAAATAGTTGCCCAATGGACAAACATTTAGGATTTTTAGAAGTGTTTTTTAAAACAGCTTTTGAGGATATTACAGAAAAAGAATTAGTAGTTTTAATAAAAATAGTGGAGGCATTGTATAAAGAAAAAGGGATAACAAAAGAAACGACAATACGTCAGTTAGAAACCTTTACTCCAGAGCAATTTCCCATCTTCTCAGATTTGGTGGAATTTATTCCTAAATATGCGGAAACTAATTCTTCCTCTGTCGAAAAAGAAATTATTGAACAATTGAAGCTTCTGGTTCAAAGATTTGAAACAGGAAATGATGCTAATCTATTTAATAATTATACGAATATTAATCTGGATAATGATATTATAGCTTTCAATTTACAGGAACTTTTGTATAGTGATAATAAAAGATTAATCAATACACAGACATTAAATTTATTATCATTTATTAATAATGCAGTAGTACAAAATAAGATGAAAAACGAACAAAAAAGCAGTGAAACTAAAAGCCATATTATGATAGTTGTAGATGAGTTTCATTTGTTTATTGATGAAGAAAACCCAATCATTTTAAAGAATTTTTCACAACTTGCAAGGAGAATAAGAAAATACTCAGGAAGTTTAGTAGTAACTACTCAATCGATTAAAGATTTTGTAAATAGTCATTCAGTACAAGGACATGCACAAGCAATATTCAACAATTGTCAGTATCAATTTGTAGGAATGATGAAAGAAGCAGATATGATTGCCTATATTGATTTATTTAAAAATAATCCATTAACAGAGACACAGCAAGAATTTCTTTTACAAGCAGAGCAAGGACAATTTTTAGTAAATATTGAACCAAAATTACGCTTAAGAATTAAAATTTTTGCAAACGATTTAGAAAAAAGGCAGATGGGAGAAATAAAATGACAACAATAAAAATGAGAAGGCACAAAAGATATGGATATCATCACCAATTAACAAAAAAAGAAAAAAGACTTAAAAGGCAAACAGATAGATTGTATAAAAAAAGAAGAGAGTTATTAAAAAAATGATGGAATCCTTAAAAAGTAAAATACTCAAATTTGGGGTTATAGGAACTGTTATAACTCTTTTTTTGTTCTTGTTTAGTGGAATAATAATTATTGTTTCTTTATTAAATATAATAGGAAATATAGCATCAAAACAGGTAGAAGTAACATCAACTACTAACCTTGATGGTGAGGATCCTAATGTTCAAATGGTTAAGCCAAATGCATTATATAGTAATGAATATCTAAGATTAGTTAGAGAATATGTTTTTAATTCGTATAAAAATACGGGTAAAATAAAAGGGTATGCTTCTCTTGATAAAGTAGTAAGTAATTTAAAAAATGGTTCTTCTTCTATGGAAGAAGCTTACAAAAAAGAGGTAGAGGATAGTAAAAATAATAATACGTTAAAGCCTTTTTCAATGCCAATTAATATGAAAGAAGCTACTAATATATCTTCTTATTGGTCGCAAGAAAGAGGAAGTGAATATCATTCTGGTTGGGATATTTCAGCAAAAGCACAGACAAGTGTGTATGCTCCAGCTGACAATGGAACAGTTATTAAAGTAACTTTCCCCTCAAAAACGAATAGTGGTTCTTGGAATGGCAATACCTCTTCTTGTTATAAAATGAACAATGAAATTCATATAAAATATAACTTTAATGGAAGAGATTATTTAGTAGTTTTTGCACATTTATACCCAAATAGTGCAAAAGTAAAAGTTGGCGATATTGTAAAAAAAGGACAGAAAGTTGCAGAAGTTGGAACAACAGGATGTTCTACAGGAAATCATTTACATATAGAATTAAGATTAGATTCTGATTATAAAAAGCATACTGATTTTTTTAAATATGCAGATTTAAATTCTACCTTTTCATAATAGATATAAGCAAACATCTAAAAAGAAAGTAATATAAAATAAACAATAAAAATGAGAAGATAACAGATAAAAAAGTGTATGACAAAACCCTAAAAAACTAAAAAAACAGTTATGACAAAGGTATGACAAAACCCCAGGAGTATGACAAGAAATATGACAAAACTTTCCTTATAGTATAAGGATTTCATTATATTTGTCATACAGTGAGTATGCTCCAAAATTTTTGTAAGTACAAAAAATGGTCTACCGCAAATCGTTGATATATAACGATTTCGTAGACTTTAATGGGTAACCATCTTATGCCCATCCCTAAAAATACTATATTTTTGGGGATCGTTGCAACAAAAGGGTTTTGTCATACAAATTTAAAAGTTCAAAAGGAGTGAAATGAAATGAAACGACTAGTCGATCATAGTTTACGATTAGGATTAGATGATGCTACATATCAATATGTAGAAGAAATCTATCAAGAAAGGAAAGAGATAATACCGACTACATCAAGAAATGATATTCTAGTTGAATTAATTTTAAATGGACTTTTAGTCCATGAAGGAAAAATAAATTTAGATGAAGAATTTCATGGAGAAAACTCTAAGTGAGAAAAATTTCTCACAAAGATTTTTAGAAAGGAAGATTTAAAATGGGTAGGACGACAATACGATTGAATGAAAACGAAGAATTAACTTTAGAAAAAATAAAATTATCATTAAATAAAAAATCTACATCAGAAGTGATTAGGTATTTAATAAATAACTATCAATATGATAAATGTGATGGTAACTCTAATTCTTCCGAGAATGAATTACTCTTAAAAACCCTGCAAAAAGAAATAGTTCAAAGTAGTAAAACTATTTCTTTGATTGTAGAACTTTTAAAACAATTCTATGGAGAAATGTCTTATAAAGAATATGATAAAAGTGCAAGGAATAATTCTAGAGTAAAACAATTTTTGAATGACTATTATAATCCAGAAGACTCATTTATGAAGTAGGTAGCATATGGAGAAAAGGAAAACACCAATAGTCGTTTCTCCCGCAAGATGGATATTTGGTAAAAATAATCCAGATGCTAAGAAGGAGAAATTAGATGAAAATGGTAAATTAGTAAAAGGTGTAGTTAATTATCCAAGAAGAAAGCAGGAGGTTATGCTAATGACTTCCTATTACGATGGTAAATTGAAACATGGCACCTTCTTAAGCTATTTAATGGAAGATGGACATAATGCTACTGATGAGGAAGCAGAAAAACGAACCGATGAATATTTAAAGGCATGGGAAAATTCTAATGTATATCAAACGATATTATCATTTGATAATGACTTTATAGATGAAAATATTTCCCTTGATAAATTATCAAAAAAACTAATGACAAAAATAATACCACAATATCTGAAAAAAATAGGATTTCAAGACACGAAAAAAATGCTATACAATGCTTCTCTCCATTTGGATAGTAAATCAGGACACTACCACTATCATATTTCTTTTGCAGAAAAAGAACCTAACTATAAATCCCCTTCATCAAAAAAATATATGAAACCAAAATATAGAAGAAGAGGAAAAATTGATATAGAAGATTTAAATTATTTAAAAAGAGTTACTACATTAGAAATCAAAAGGGAATCTCTTTTAAAAGATAAACGAATACAGTTAAATAAAGATATAGAAGATATTAAGGAAAGATTTAATATTAATAGTGATAATTTTATTCTTCATAATATAAAGGATTTGCATTTACAAGATCAGATAGATGAATTATCAGAACTAATAAAAGAAGAAAGGAAAAATAAAAATCAAAAAATAAAATATAATTCTTTAAAAAACAAAAAAATAAAGAATCTAACAAAAAAAATAGCTCAGGAATTGTATAAAGATTTATTAAAGGAAGAAAAGGATAACTTTGAATCAACTTTAAAAGAAATAAATTCTTTTTATCAAAAATTGAATAATTCTAATAACGTAAAAGAAATTATTAAGGAATCAGATGAGAGTGAAAATAAACGTAAGTATGTTGACAATTTTGTATATAATGCTATTATTAATAATCTTTCTAAAACTAATAAGGTAAAATTAAATAAAGAGGATATTGTCAAAGAAATAGTTACAAAGGAATATGCAAACAAGAATCATGTTCCAAATAAAAAAAATAACATAATAAATCATTTATTAAAAAAACCATCAAATGCAAAAATCAAACGAGGTATTTATTCTTTAAAAGAAGAGATGGAAAAGGCAACGGAAGAATTTAGTAAATCGTTTCAAGTAGTATCCTATAAACAGTGATGATTGCTATGATATACCTTGACTAATAAACAACAATATGTTATAATTCAAGTGTATTAAATGGAAGAAGTTTCATATAATATAAAAGAAGTAGAAATACTTCATAAAAGAGGTTTTACTATTCCTACCAAAGATAGATTTATAAAGAGGTTTTACTATTCCTACCAAAAATAGATTTATAAAGAGGTTTTACTATTCCTACCAAAAATAGATTTAAAAGAAAGACTACAATATGTAGTCTTTTAATATATAAAGAGGTGATTCTATGTTTGAAGAAGATATAAATTGGTATGTAGTCGATAAGAAATATATATCATATTTACAAAAGTATGATAAAAATGTACAAAATATTAATTACGGAGAAAAACTAAAACCATATATTGGAATAATTTTCCAAGTTAATAATTTTGATTATTATGTACCTATTTCATCTGTAAAGGATAAGCATTATAAGATTTCTAGTCCAGAGATGTATAAGGTTCAGGAAAAAGGAAAAATTTTTTCCGTTTTGAATTTGAATAATATGGTTCCTATTATGCCAGAAGAAGTGAAACTTTTAAAGTATTCCGAAATAAGTAAATATATTACTTTTGATTCTATCTATGAAGAAAAAAAATATATAGCACTTTTATCCAAAGAGTTGAATTTGATTAATAAAAATAAGGAAAAGTTAATAGCACAGGCAAAAAGAGTATATTTAGGGAAGGAAAAATTTCCAGATTCTAAAATTAGTAAAAGAAGTTGTGATTTTAAATTGTTAGAAAAAAAATGTCTAGAATATGAAATCATGAAATCCAAAGAGAATGATGAAGAGCTTTTTGATGATATAGATGAGTATGACGAAAAAGAGGAAGACTACGGAATGGAAATGTAGTCTTTTTTCAATAAAAGGAGTGATGTGTATTGTTAGAAAGGATTTTTAGGTTTGTTGCATCATTTCTAGTGTTCCTCATTATATGTATGCTACTCTTACATTATAAACAACAAATTTTAAATATAATATTAGAAATGAAATACTTTATAATTTCAATATTTAATAGCATCTTTGAGGTGTTAAATGCATTATAGGATAAATCTAAAAAAAATATATAAAAAAACTCATTGTAAGTTTATTAAAAAGGGATTCAGAAATAAAATACAAGCTATTCTCACTACCATTTTAGTTTTTTTTCTTCTAGTAATTCTATTTTTATTAATAATCTTGGACAATAGTACTTCTTATATTAATAAAAATATAATAGTAATAAACAAGATAGATGATATGTTGTCTTTATCAGTTTCAACAGAAGAGAGGGAAGGAACCCAAGATATTAAAGAGATAAATGACAATATGAAAAGTTATAATTCTGTTTCTGCAGAAAAGAATAACGATTCAATGATAGATGAGAATAATGTAAACCAAAATCAGTTGCCTCAATCATCTATACAATCAATACCGATTCTGGAAGAACCATCTATAACAATAGAAGTTCCAAATGGAACTAAAACCGAAATAGAAGTATTAGATTATATTAATAATTTACGTACCTCCGTTGGGGTTCAAAAATTGATTTGGGATAATAGTATATATTCATTTGCCAAAATACGAGCTAATGAAATTAGTAATCTATATTCTCATGTTCGACCAGATGGAACAACATCTGCTTCTTCTGAAATTTCTATTAGAGCAGAAAATCTTGCTTATGGACAAGTAAGTGCTAGTGAAATTTTTGAAGATTGGAAAAATAGTCCATCACATTATAATAATTTGGTAGATTCCACTTACACTAAAGGAACTATAGCTTTTTTTATAAAAGATGAAGTTTATTATTGGGTTTTTCTCGCTTCGTAAAAAATAAAAAAGATGAGCATTATGTCCCACTTTGTCCCGGTAAGTGTGCTAATATAGTATCATGAAGAATAAAAGGTTACAAGATGTAGCCTTTTTCAATGCATGAAAGGACAAATAATAATGTATAATAAGTATTTTAGATTAAATAAGAATCCAAAAGAAAGTAAGGGTTTTATGCTTATAGACTCATTAGATGGTTTCAAAAAAAATAAAGCATATAATGTTCTTTTATATGAAAATCAAGAGAATATTGCAAATGCTATTATTTGTATGGACAAGTCAATAGATGAATTATCAGAAGATTTACAGATAAAAGAAATTAGAAACTACATCAATAGTTCGTTTGAAGATTTAAAATCTTTACCAAAACTATCGCAAACAAGTAAGTTATTACAACAATGTTATGATGATGGTTCTAGAGAAAATTTTAAAAAAAATATATGGCATGAGATTAGTTTTAAAAAATGGTTTTCTCCAGAAAATCAAGAAAGATTTACCTCATATAATTTGTATTTATTAGAAAAGGAAATCGAAGAATATAATTTAAAGCATGATATTAGAATCAATAATCCAACTTATATACATTCAGATATATTAGAAAGGGTCTTACAAAATCCCGAACAGGTAGCACTTATTTCTTTCGGAGAAGAATTTTTAGTGAGATTTAATGATGATAGAAATTTGTATTCAAATTTAGTAGTGGAAGGAGAGATGCTGATGTATAACAACTATTTTCAATTAGATTGTGATTTAAAGAAAGATAAAGGATTTGAAATTCTTAACTCTTGGAAACGAGACTATGGAGATATCGCATATAATGTACTCTTATATGAAAATCAAGAGAATATTGCAAATGTTATTGTCTGTATGGATGAATCAATAGGAACATTATCAGAAAAATTACAAATCAAAGAAATTAAAGAATATCTTGATGTAGCTTTTGAAGATTTAAAATCTTTACCAAAATTATCACAAACAAGTAATCTCATGCAAGAAGTTGTTGATTCGGTTTGCGAATCGGAGGCAGATATATGTCATATTACAAAAGAAGATTGGCTTTATTTAAAAGAGACTTATAATGATGTCAATTTAAAAGTACTAAAAAATGAAGTTGAAAAATATAATCTATCAAATCAATTAGAAGTTGGTTCTTCAACGGATAAATATGTAATAGTTGGGTATAGAGATTTACCAACTCTATTTAATGATGATAGAAATTTATCAAAAAAACCACTAGAAGTAAATTCTAGTACAATACAACAAAAAGTTGATTATTTTTCTATGGATTATGAGGAATATAAAGCAAAATATAATATCCAAGATGAGGAGAACGAAAATGAGAGAGACTATGGAATGGAGCTATAGTTTTTTTCTTTATGAAAGGCTAACTATTAAAAGTCAATAGTTTTTCTAAAAAATTTAAAATTGGAA
>CAJUIY010000006.1 GCA_910586865.1 uncultured Bacilli bacterium | reverse complement strand
AATAATAGAACTCATAAAGAGTTCTAAAATGTAATGTTTATGATTTTATCCTGTTAAATTGATACTAGAAATTTTTCAGATAGATTCGCTTTTAAACTTGTTTCTTATTAGTGTAATTCTTTTTTGACAAAGCTATTCTTATATGGTATAATAAACAGCATTATCTAGGCACAACTTGGTTATTTTAAAAAGGAATGGGAAAAATGAAGAAAAATTTAAATATGATATTGGCTATCGTAGTAATATTATTAATTACTTTTACAGTTATCTTTTATTTTCATAATAAGAAAAATGTAGCATCTACTGACAAGGAACCAGAAACAGAAGAAAAAGAAGATTTAGAGGAAACGTCAGAGAACGAGGAAGAAGACGAAGAACAAGACTTAGAAACAAGTCAAGAAGTTACGGATTCAAATGAAAATCAAAATGTGGGTACCAATAAAAATCAAGAAAATGTCGTATCTAAAAATAATAATTCTTCGAAAAATACATCCACAAATAATAAGAAGGATTCTACAAATAACCATATAGTAAAAGAAGAAATTGTCATACCTACTACAACACCAACAGAACAACAACCCTCAAAATCAGAAAATATGATTATTATTACAGAAACGAAAAAGCCTTCCTCAACAGGAACTACACCACCTATCATAGTAGATACCAATACCAATACAAATAATAACACGAATACTAATAATAATAATAATGAAATCAATAAACCTAACACAAACCCAGCCGATAAAGAGGAAAAACCAAATACAAGCAAAACTGCTCAAGAAGTAATTAATGAAATGGGTGCTGGTTGGAATTTAGGAAATGCACTAGATAGTGCTAATTTTCAGAAAAACTTTTTAAATAGCAATAAAAATATTTCTTACTATGAAACTTTATGGGGAAATCCAATCACTACCAAAAAAATGATTGATACTATCAAAAAGGCAGGATTTAAAAGCATTCGTGTTCCTGTCACTTACTATGATCATATGTTGGCAGATGGAACAATTGATGAAAAATGGCTTAATCGTGTGGAAGAAGTAATTAATTATGTATTAAAAAATAATATGTATTGTATTCTAGACATCCATCATGATACCGGTCTATTTACAGGTGGAACCTATATCGTAGCAGATGCGGATAAATTTGAAGAAAACGCCTTGAAACTAACAAGAATGTGGTTACAAATTGGAGAACGTTTTAAAAATTATGATGATCATTTAATCTTTGAAGGATTTAATGAAATGGTTGACAAAAATAAAACTTATGATTGGAATAGTGGTTATCAACATACCCTTACTGTTTACAAATTAAATCAGGTATTCGTAGATACGGTAAGAAGCCTTGGTGGGAAAAATGCAACACGTTTTCTAGCCGTTTCTACCTTTGGCAGTATCACAGATGACCAAAAATTATCAACCTTCACTTTACCAAAAGATACTGTAAAAGATAAAATTATTTTAGCATTACATGATTATGTTGATACAACAAGTGGTATTGATAGTATGTTTAATCGAATTAAAAAGCATTGTAAAGCAAGAAATATTCCTGTTATTTTAGATGAATATGGAATGTTTAAAACCAATTTCAGAACAGAAGAAGAAAGAGCCAGAATGACGAGTTATTATGTTAGTGAAGCGAAAAAGTTAGGCATTGCTTGCTATTGGTGGGACAACGGAAAAAAAGAAGAGTATTCTATCTTTAATAGAAATAACTTAACTTGGGAATTCCCTAAGGTAAAAGATGCGATTGTAAAAGCATCCTAATAATAAAAAAATTGATTTCCAATGAATCAATTTTTTTTGTTTCTGCGTTTCTTTTTTTCTTTCTTATCCTTTAATTTTGCCCTTAACTTATTCACTTTCTTTTTCATTGCAATAAACTGTTCCTTATTCAATCCTTCTACTTTAGGAAAAGCATTCATAAGTCTTGTCGTAAAGAAAGTATATTTCTCTAGTGCTTTGTTTCGAAGTTTTATAATATCCGCAGAGGCATCACGTTTCCCATAGTTCATGGAGGACAATTTTATCTTCGTTAATACAGCAATCGAAATACTAACATCCAAAAGGAAAATTATAAATAAAATAGCCGATATTACATATAAAATAGTTGTTGGGAATAAATCAAGGAAAAAGAGAAAAAAAGGATTTAGAAAGTCAACTACTACTACTCCCGCAATTCCAAATAAAATGCTATTTAAAAGACAAACTCTACCATTAATGTTAAAGGAAAGATGAGAATAATCCCACCAACGAACTTTAAATATTTTCTCTAAAACATAACTAGTAAGAAATTCAATAATGGTACATAACATAAGTGACATGACAAAAAGTGCCACCATATCATGTTTATATTTTTCTAAAGAAAGGCACATTAAAATAGTACTAAATCCATAAATAGGTAAATAAGGACCAATAAAGAATCCTCTATTTATGACTAATTTTTTACTCTCAATCGTACAATAAATAATTTCACAGATATATCCTAATAAAGAATAAATCATAAACAATAAAAACAAATAACAACAATAATGAATCACTACTACCACCACTTCTTCTTTAATCTACAAGAAAACCATAACTAAAAGCCCAACAACCAAACAGTAAGCAGAGAAATAGATAAGTTTTCCATTTTTTACAATATTAGCAAACCATTTTGTAAAGATATAAGTAAATATTCCGGCTAGTATTGTAGCAATAATATAAAGAATCCACATACTACTAGAAATTGATATTTCCAATAAATCCTTTACCCCTAAAATCGAGGTTGCAATCGAAATTGGTATATATAAAATAAATGAAAATTGAAAAGCAGTCTCTCTTTTTAAATTACGAAACATTCCTCCTACAATCGTAGCTCCGCTTCTACTAATACCAGGAATAATACTAATCATTTGACAGAATCCAATGATAATCGCATCTTTAAAAGAAATATTATCTCTTTCTTTTTTTCCCTTAAAATCTTTAATAAAAAATAAGAAAACAGCGGTAAGTAAAAGCATCACTCCTAAGAATTTAATATTTTCTTCTAATGCTCCTAATAAATTTAATTTGGTAGCAAGGATTCCAGCCACTCCTGCAGGAATCGTAGCAAGTATAATTTTCAAACAGTAGCTAAAATCCTTTTGGGTATGATTCTTCTTATTTTTACCAAAAAGATAGGTAAAAAAAGATTTTACTAGCTCTACGATATCTTTCCAAAATAATATCGCGATAGCTATTAAACTTCCGAAGTTAGTAAGGGTGGCAAGTGTTTGAAAATCAATCGTTACACTTTGATTTAATCTTTCTAAAATAGTTTGTAAAATCAAAATATGACCACTGCTAGAAACGGGAATTGGTTCTGTAATTCCTTGTAAAATTCCTAAAAATATATATTCTAATAATTCTATCATTGTACTCTCCTATTCATCCCCTAATTTATAACCAATCACACTGGCTACCAAAAATAATACAATTCCTATGAATAATTGAATCATGGTAATATCTACTCCAACAATAGATTTGATTAAACCAATGAAAGATGCAAAAACAAAACCTAAGATTGCATAATAAGTAGCAGTTTCAAATTTTTGAAACAAAAATTCAATTAATTTTGCTACCAAGATAATCCCTACTACTACTCCTATCCCAAAAGGAATTAAAATGAGTAAATTATGCATCATATGACTGGTATTCGTTAAATCACTTACTACTTTTACAATTGGTTTATAAAAACCTATTAGCATAAGAACGAAAGAACCACTCACTCCAGGAATTACCATCGTTGCCGCAGCAAGGACTCCAACTAAGAAAAGAAGAACATACATGAAAATAGATGGATTACTTAAATTGACAGAAAAATCTCCTTCACTCATAAAAGCCATAATAGCAACCAATGAAAAGGTAAGAAAAAATAGAAGAAAAGGAAGCGGTCTCTTTTCTTTATCCTTTATCTTTTTAGTAATTAATGGAATTCCTCCTAAAATAAGTCCAATAAAGAAAAGTGTGGTCGGAAAAGGATAATTTTCCAAACAACTATTTATTAATTTGCTCATTAGAAGAATCGATATCACTGCTCCTACTCCAATCGGAAGTAAAAACATAATATTTTTCTTTAAATCCTTAAAAAGATGACTAATTGAATTAATCATATCTTCATATATTCCCATTGTCATAGCTAATGTTCCACCACTAACCCCAGGTATAATATTAGCAATGCCAAAGACAAAACCCTTTATCATTAAAATTATATTCTTTTTCATAGTCTCTCCTTAATTTTCAAATAGTTCCATTACAATAGGTACTACATTCTTTTTTCTAGAAACACACCCTTCAATGAAATATCCTTGTGGAACATCCTTATTTCCATACATAATATCTACCATGTCTTTAGCTCTTGTGTTATAGATAATGTAAGACCCATTTTTAATAATATCGGTAACATAAAGTGCCAAGAAATCATATTTATTTGCCTCACTAATCTCATCTAATATTTGAATATAACCATCGATATCTTTTTCAATTTCCTCAAAATTCATCGTAAAGAATTGACCTATCGCAAATGTTTTTTCATCTACTGTATATAATTTAAAATCATTATATAAGACATCTTCTTTACTCATACCATCTAATGAAGTTCCTGCTTTTAACATTTCCATACCATAACTTTCATAATCTACTTCTGCTATTTTAGCGAGATTTCTGACAGCCTCTTTATCTCTTTCTGTAGTCGTTGGACTTTTTAAAATTAAGGTATCGGATAAAATACCAGAAATTAAAGCCCCTGCTATTTTCTTTGGTATTTCTACTTCTCTTTCTGTAAATAAAGTATAAACAATGGTACAACTAGAGCCAACTGCCATATTTCGAAAATTAACTGGCATATTCGTTGTAATACTACCTAAGTTATGATGATCAATAATTTCCAAAATCGTAGCTTCATCGATACCTTCTGCACTTTGTTTTTTCTCATTATGATCAACAAGCATTACCCTTTTTGGATTCTTTTCCGATAAATCAGTAATTCTTAATAATCCTAAACATTTATTATTGACATCCACAACAGGATAATTCGTATGCTTTAATTTATTATTAATATCCACTACATCATCTACATATTCGGTATCTAAAAACTTAGTAGGATTATAACTACCAATTAATATTTTAATATAATTGGTAAGTGATATCAATCTTGATACATGATAGGTATCATAATTAGTTCGAATGATATTAATTTTATTTTCTTTTGCCATTTTAATTTGTTCATCATCAATTCTTAAATTACTAACAATAATTAATAATTTCACTTTACTTTTAATAGCATAATCAATAATATTGTGACGATTACCAACAATTAAAATATCATGATTACTTAAATTAACATTTTCTAAAAACGTACTACTATTATAAGCAGCCGCTAAAAGTCTTCCACAGATTGCCTCATCATATCTTAATACTTCTTCTCCATTCATCACGTTTAAGATATTGGTATAGGAAGTATCTAAAGAATCTCCGCTTTCATGTAATAAATTACGGGATAGGTCTTTCATCGTAATTAATCCAACGAACTCTTTGTCCCCTGTTACTACAGGTAATCCTGTTAATCCCTCTTTTAACATATATTGATAACCATTATAAATAGAATCATTTTCATTAATATAGAAGCCTTTATGGTAGTTAACGTCTTTTATTTGTAATTTTACATCGTTTAAATAATCAGGTTCTTCTAACATAAAATGATTTAATGCATATTTCGTTTCTTTATTAGTTTCTCCTAAAATTCTAGGTTCTGTATTATTGCCACATTTATTTTCTAAATAAGAAAGACTAATGGCTGACATCACAGAATCCGTATCTGGTTTTCTATGTCCAAAAATCATGGTTTTCATATTTATTCCTTCTTTCTACTTACTAAAGTATATCATATAATAGGAAGAAAAAAAAGTAAATTTTATCTATAAATGGATTCGTAAATTTACTAAAAAAAATACGTTTTTTCTTTACAAATCAAGGCCTTTGATGTATAATATGCTACAAACGGGGAGATTATCATGAAAAATAAGAATGGGAAAAGAAAGAAAAATACGAAAAATCGATATAAATTAATTGGTACTAATCTTTTATGTGGCGTTATTTTGATTTCTACAGGTATTATTTTAGAATTGAAGGCCACTATCTCTAATGTATTACTTAGCAATAGCTTAAATCTTAATATTTCAGAAGTGAATATGGATTATGAAGAAAAAAAGGAAGAAAATAATCAACCTACCGCTTCTGATGTTGCTTACCAAGTAGATACCTCTTGGGCTTGGCCTACTGCTTCTAGCTATTATATCACCACATCTTATAGTAGAGGTCATGCCGCTATTGACATTGTACCAAGAAATGGAGATTATAATATTTATGCTGCCTCTAGTGGTGTTATCGTTACCAATAGTTGGAAATGGGATAATGGTAATTACCTAGTATTACGTCAAGATAATGGATATTATACAATGTATGCTCACCTATCCCAAAAATTAGTAAACGAAGGACAAAGAGTAGAGAAAGGACAAGTGATTGGTATTATGGGTAGAACGGGTCGTGCAACAGGTGTTCATCTACACTACTCTGTTTGGAATGGATACCCTTATCGAGGTGGTGCAACCTTTAATCCATTTAGTTTTTATTAATCAAGACAAAAACCACATACTGAAGTGGTTTTTTTTCTATAAAAATCCTAAACTAATATTATATATATTCCATTCATAAATAAAATAGATATCCAATATAATGATAATGGGTGAAGAAATGTGAATAAAAAATTATGGATCATGATAGCCATTCTAATCATACTTTTGAGTGTCATTCTTATTCTATTGAAAGTAAAAAAAGAAGAAAAAATAACCACCAAAAACATTACAACGAATGTTTTAGCAAAAGAGAAAAACAAACTAACCGTCCAAGATAAAAATAATGTTATCTATACCTTTGATATGGATAGTGATGATATTGAAGTTGGAAATAAAGTAGTGGTGGAATATACTGGCTTGCTTTCAAGAAGTAATAGTAAACAAACCTGTAAAGTAGTAGATTATTCCAAAACAGAAGAAGTTTTTGATGAAAATGGGATTCCAGATAGTTATTTAGATAATGGAATCTTTAAAGATTATTATATTTTGGCATATAACAAATTAAAAACACTTTCTTTAGAGGAAAAAATATCCCAACTTTTATTAGTAAGATTTCCTGATAGCAATCAAAAAGAACAGTTAAAAAAACATCAATTTGGAGGATATGTATTCTTTGAAAAAGATTTTAAAGATAAAAGTGAAACAGAAGTAAAAAAGATGATGAAAGATTTACAAGAAGTAGCCAATATTCCTATTTTAACAGCAGTAGATGAAGAAGGTGGAAAAGTAGTTCGTATCAGCAGTAACAATCAATTAGTCAGTGAAAAATATAAATCCTCTAGTGAATTATACCAAGCTGGTGGTTTTAACAAGATTAAAGAAGATACGATTTCAAAAAGTAATACATTAAATAATTTAGGAATAAATCTTAATTTAGCACCAGTTGTCGATGTCGCCACTTCTTCTAGTAGTTATATGTATGATAGAACTTTAAAAGAGGATACCGAAAAAACAAAGGAATATGCAAAAACAGTAATTGAAGCTAGTAAAGGTCTTGGAGTCTCTTATACATTAAAACATTTCCCTGGTTATGGCGATAATGCTGATACTCATAATGGTACTGTATCCGATACTAGAGGGTATGATGATATTGTAAAAAATGATTTACCTCCATTTAAAGAAGGAATTAATGTGGGAGCAGAAGCGGTCTTAGTAAGTCATAATACAGTAGATGCCATTGATAACAGTAACCCTGCCTCTTTATCTTCTAGTGTTCATAACTTACTTCGAAATGATTTAGGATTTACAGGTATCATTATGACAGATGATTTAGATATGGGTGCTACTAAAAATATAGCTGGAAAAACAACCAAAGCTCTTCAAGCTGGAAATGATTTAGTCATTACAACAGATTATTTAGAAAGTATCAATGATATTAAAGATTCCCTTAATAATAATACGATTAGTGAAGAATTAATTAATAAATTAGCTTTTCGGGTAATTGCTTGGAAATATTATAAAGGTATGATGTTCGACATTCATAAATAAAAGCTCTCTAGGAGCTTTTTATCATTTGAATCTTTTTCTGTTCTCTAAGAACCAAAACTAGTAAAAGAGGATAACAATATCAAAAGAATAGCCTATATTTTTTGTAACAAATAAAAAGTTCTGCACTTTCTAACAGAACTCTTTTTTATTTTACATCATTTTATTTTTCTTTAATACTAGTAAACTTCCCATGGAAGATAGAAGTCCTAAGCCTAGTAAAATTCCATAAATTTGAATATTATCCAATGTATTAGGATTTTTCTCATTTACTGTATTATTATTCGTTGTTGTAACTGTAGCATTCATATCTTTATGATTCATACCATATACTGCATATTCTGATAAGTGAGTCGTTGTAAATACAACATAGCCATTATCATAAGTAGCATCGAATACCTCATCTACATTTCCATTCTTTATATATCCAACTTTATACCTATCATATTTTGTAGATACGGGAATCTTAATTTCAAAAGAACCATTACTCAATGGAACAATAGTAGTTCCATTATACATAGTGATATCATAAGCAGTTACATATTGATAATCATTATCTAATTTTACATTACTTTTATCTACTTCTACTGCTTTCAAAGTATACGTTTTATCGATACCTTTTTTACTAGTAAAAGTGATACCAGCATCCGAAAATACTTTCTTATTATCTTGCATATCTTCAAATACATCATACTTATCTGCACTATTATATAAATCAACAATGGCATTCTTTATTTCTGCTTGTTTGGTACTATCGATATACCCACTAAAGGTTTTATTACCAATAATGATATAAGGTGTTACACCAACACTCTCTCCTAAATAATTTTGTACTATGGTTCTTAAATTAATATTAATTGGATAATTTTTCATCTCATAACTTATAATCTTAAACTTTTCTTTATGATTTACTAATAAATCATTCGCAACGAAATTTAGAAATCCTTTACAATTACCACATCCATCTAAACGAAATAAATAAATGGGAACCATATCATTCGTTTCTTGGTAATTTGTAAAATCATAAGTAATGTTTTCCTTTTGAAAAGCCTCTTGTAAAGTCTCACTATGATACTTACTTAAGTCTAAGTCTTGTGCGAGTGTTCTAGTTGGAACCATAAAAATGGATAGTAGGATTGCAAACCCTATCAAATAAATACTTTTTTTCATTTTTCTTTCTCCTTTTTCTTACTACAAAATCCTATTTACTCTTTCTTTACCAACATAATACATAAAAAATACCTATTTGTCAATCGATTTTCTACATTTGTACAATAAAAAGAAGAACTTTACGTATGGCAAGAATCACTTTTCCTTTATTCTCTTATTTTTAAAACCATTACGTTTTATTTTTTCTTTTCCTCTTCTTTTTTATACTTTCCATTTTCTATTGTTTCCAGTGCCTTCCTAATGCTAGAGATAGTTGTTTTACTTTCGCTTTATCCTCATCATTTGCAAACTGTTCATGATAAGGAAGTATCCACTCTGTAGCATCCTGAAGATAATTTCTCTTATGAAAAATATCTTTAAAACTTTCTATTCTTTCTACTGGAATATACCCACGATAAGTTCTTAAACATAAGTATCTTGTAAACTTAGCTTCCTCACTAGGATGAAATTTTATCAGAGGAATTTCTTCACCACCAACATAAGCAAATTTTCCAGTAGATTCGGCTATTTTTCCATCATAAAAAACAGTTCTCACACCACATCGGTCAAATAAATCTCTTTCGGTATAATGAAACATAAAATCATTCCTTTCCTCTATCTACACAATATCACATTTTATTTCTTGTTGCAAAGAAATATATCATTACGTTCTTATTTTACTAATCTTTTTGAATAATTTCTTGGATAAATAACCTGATTATAACAACTAGTATCTACTACTGGCAAATCAACATCATATCGATTTAACAAATCTATAACTTGTTGCTGATAGTGTTTTGCTATATCAATCCCTTCTGAAAGTTGAATATTAAAAAGCGGAATACCAATTGCTTTTACATCTGTAAGAGAAATCGCATCTTTCACTTGGTATTCATTATGAGCATAACTATATCTATTTTTTAATTCTATTTGGTTTTTCTTCATAAATTCCCACATATCATAGGATACATAAATGGTTTGATAAGCATCCAAAGAAGGTCGTGTTAAAAGACAAAGATTTTCTAAAACAAAGATTTTAAATTCGATACTATCACTATAGCTAGCTAACGAAACATATTCTAATTCATTACAATTATCAAGAGATGGATAATATCCTTCTAAATACTTCCCTGCTAGTATATGTCCTTTCTCGAAGATTCCTTCTAGTTTTTTCATTCCTTCTTCAAACCTTTTCTTACTATCATAATAACGTAAACCATGATATAAGAAACATTCCCTCTCAAAAAAGTCAACCTCTTCAGCCATTGCATACTCTTCTTGAAACGTTACCATCTTTCTTGCTTCTAATTCTATTATCTTTTCTTCGAAGGATAATTCTTGAGATTTTATATCATCTTGAAAAATAGACCTATTACCAATAACTCTTTCAAATGGTTCTATGTCTTTTTCTTTTCTTGGTTTACAAACAACTACAGAATCAAAATCACGGTTCTCCTCTATAATAAAATAGGAATCCTCTATTTCGCCTTGTTTTCTTTTTTCTTTTTCTATATAGTGATACTGTTCTTTTTTTAAGTTTATCCTTGCTCTTTTATATTTTTCGAATTCTTCCTGATAATGGATACTTTTTACTCTATTTTTCATACACTATTCACCAGTGATTTATTCTACCACAGTGATATAAAAAAGTAAAAGTCTTTCAAAAAGAAAATAGCCCGAAAGCTATCCTCTTTTCTATTCTTCTTCTTCTCTTTCATAAAAATCTAACTGACTTTTTAAAGAATCAATTTCCATCTCTTTTTCAGAAAGTTCCGCATGTAAAGAATTAATTTCATCGTATAATTTTTCTTTTTCTTTTTGCTCCTGCTGTTGTTGATAAGTTATTTTATTGGCTTCTAATTTTTCCATATTTTCTTTTGAGGTATAGATTGTAATCTTATAATTAGTATAGTTTACTAATTTCTTTTCATTTAAATCTTCCATGATTTTACGAACCATATCCATTCTATTACTATCCTTTGTATTCAAATGGAAGGAAATCATATTATCATGATGATAGATGTCGGGCTGATAATAGTTGGAATGTCTTATCAAGATTTTTAAATCATTAAATGGAGACTCTACATATTCTATTGGATAATAATTATCATGTATGTATAAATTATCAGTCATTGGGATTACTTTTTCTGTTTCCATATAACTACTAGAATTTACATCATCTTCTATATCATAGTTAGTAAAAGATAAAAACATAAGCCCAGTTCCGATTCCAATCATAAATAAAGATATTACAAAGGAAATCGCTAATCTCATCTTCTTATTCTTTTTACTAATAATAAAGTGATAAAGAATCGTTAGAACAATTAGATTAATGATAATAGATGGTATTAAGATTAAGATAGTCCCAATAAAAGTGAGTCCTGTTTTTACAAATAGAAACGATAAAACAAGACAGATGGCTAAGAAGATGAAAGAAAAACAGGCTATACAAGCAAGAAAAGCTACCATTATTTTCATACCAAGTAGAAAGCATTTCAATAACCCATCAATAAATTTGTAACTAGCATGATTTGGATCTCTTATGATTATCTTTTGACTTTTTTGTTGGTAGACGATTTTTCCTTCCTCATTTGATAGATTTTTTGAAGAAGCTTCTTCTCCTTCTTTTTCTAGAGATTTCTTTTTACTATCTTCTTTGATAATAGTGTAATAATCTAAATATCTCACTTTAAAGATATGTAATTCTAGAATCACTCCTAAGATAAAACAAATAATCAGATAAATAACTCTTAATAAAGAAAGAATAAGTTCAAAAATCCTAGAGGATATAACATCACTTAAATTCCAAAGAATCGAATCAAAAACAGAACCAATAATTGCAAAGATAATAATCATAGAAAGAATAATAACAAATTGTTCCAATAAGCATTTTAGTTTTTCTTTCCATGACATACTAGTAAACATATCAATGGTTTTGGTCACATATTCTAAGAAATCATCAATGTATTTATTGATATTTATCTTTGCTTGTTTATTATCGCTAACCTCTTTGATATCTTGGTTTAGTAATTCATCCATATTTAAATCAAATAATTTACATAATTGTAAAACTTTATCCATCTCGGGATAAGCCAAATTGGATTCCCATTTCGATACTGATTGTCTAGATACACCTAATTTCTCTGCTAACTGTTCTTGGGATAGATGATGCTCCTTTCTTATTTTTTTTAAATTGTCTGCTAAATTCATATTTTCTCTCCTTTCACGTATTCATCATACCTTTTCTACTGGTTGCACTCTACCAATTTTTAATTGCTTTTTGTCTCGTTTCGGTTGCATTTAAAGAAAAGTCCCAATTTTTGTTACTTTTGTATTATTTTGATGTCATTTATTTCAAATATTCCCATATTTTTGATACTTGCGCTAATTGTTTTTCGTTTGGTACTTGAGCAACAGGGTGATAAAGAGGAATAATCACATAATTATCTTTTTCTATTACTGGATATTTTTCGATACATTCTGCTAAGGTTTTAGGAAGGACAAAATCAAAAATTTTAGAAAGAGATAAGAAAGGATAATAGCCCAAAGAAACAATCACTTTCGGTTTTACTAATTCAATTTGCTTTTTTAAGAATTTCGAACAACAAAGAGTAGAATATTTCAAGTTAATATCATCACCACGGTATTTCTCTCCTTTTCTAGCACACATAATCGCATTCGTAATGTAGATAGAATTAATATCTCTTATTTTACCATTCGAAGATTCTACTAGAAATTTTGTCAATCTTTTCTTGGTTTGACTTTTTTCTTCTTCGATTAACTTTTTCCAGTTTTCTGGTGTGGGTTCTTGTTGATATCTACTATTTAACTCTTTCATATCCAAGTAAGGTCCCCAGTCTTGACCAATCACAAAAATAGAAGCATCTAATCTCTGATACCAATCCGTCCATATCGAGGGAATTTCTTTGGCAAAAGAAAAATCTTTATAAATATTAAAAAGAGAGTTATCTCTACCTCTACTTTGTAAATTCATACAAAAAGAACAAGCACCCATCTCTTTGATTAATTCATCAAATTTTTGTTTTTTCATAACATTTCCTTCTTTTTTTAGGAGTTACTTGATATACCGATTCCACAAAGTCAATAAAATCTCTATAACAATCAATCTGGTAATCAGTAATAGAATAAATCTTCTCCCTTTCAACATCGGCATACGAATCATAAATATTTACTACTTCTATTCCTGCTTGTTTACTTGCTAAAACACCGGTATAGGAGTCTTCAAAAATCAGACATTCAGAAGCTTTTGCCTGGTAATGATCCATAATAGTCAAATAAATCTCAGGATTTGGTTTCTTTCTTTTGACATCTTCTTTTCTAGTAATGAAATCGAATACTTCCGAAAGATTCATTTTGCTCAACATTTTCTTATTTTTCTTCGTGTAAATATCTAATTGTACTTGTGTCGTCATGGTCGCCAAAATAAGAGTAAACCCTAATTCTTTCAAGAGATAGATAAGCTCTACCACATCTTCTTTAAAATCCATCTCTTCTTCTAATATTTTTCCAGAGATATCCCATCTTCTCTTTAAAAGTTCTTTCGAATTACGGATAGAAAGAGGATACTTCCTAATGAGATAATCACAATAAGACACATAAATATCACTATCTTCCATTCGGTGAAGAAAAGCATCTCTTTCTTTTTGAATTTCTTCTAAACGAATCTCTACCTTACCATATTCCTTTATCAATCTTTGGTCCGTATGATTCCAAACTCCTATGGAATCAATTAGAGTACCATCCATATCAAAAATAATGTATTTTTTCTTAGTTAAATCTAAATCACTTATTTTTTTCATTCCTTCACATCCTCTTTATTACACTTTGTTAAAAATTGAATAGGACAAAAATCATCTCGGAAAGCAATACCAATATGATTTAAATTCTTAAAATTCATTTCTTCCTCATCCTGATAATTTTGAAAGTAGCTATCTTTACTAATTTCTTCATAGTATTTTTTATCTAGTGGGAAAGAATCACTATGAGAGAAATCATATCCATAGAAAATATCTTTAATATATTTCATGGTCTCTTCATCCTGTAGGTTAATTCGGTAAATATCTTTTTCTTTTAGAATCGTTTCCATTCTTTTTCCTAACTCTTTATAAGGAGGATAGCGAAAAAAATATAAATAACTTCCACCATATTTCCCACGAAATAAAGAAAGGCCATCTAAATATTCTTCTCTTGTTAAATCTTTCTTATTCTTATATTTAGAAAGATTCCAATCCATGGTGATTCTTTTTTTATATTTTTCTACATTTTTATCAAATAAATCATACATCTTATGATCATACATATATTGAAGACTTAGTAATCCTTTCCTCATATCAGCATTCTTATTCACTAAATGATAAAAATAAAGTGGTTTCTGAATTTTCACTAGCTTTTGCGTTTCGATATATTGATAAAACTCATCACAAGTGATATGTTCTTTTGGTTTTTGATACTCATAGATAAATAAGAGTTTCTTTTTACTGACATAGGAATGTTCTCGTTCAAAGAGTTGCCTCACATCCAGTAATAACTCTACTTCACTACGATATTCATGAATTCCTTGATATTTTCCCCAAGAATGCTCAAACCAATAATATTTACTATCTTTTTGATACGTCAAAAAGGTATGAGATGGTAACATATCATCATCGACAATATAAATAAAATAGGTTTTAAATGGAATATTGGTATCCTGAAATAATTTTCTTTCTAGTTCTACTTGTTCCCAACATACCCCACATTTTGATTTTAATAACTCTTCTGGAGTTTGTAAATAATAGAATTTATCAAATTCCTTTTCATATCTTTTTGGATTTTCTATTAAAATATTGTTACCATGTGTATCCGGAAAACCATACTCAATATCATTCATTCTATTCATTATTTGATTAGGACTCATCTTATTCTACCTCTTTGAAAAACTTTTTAAAACCTTTTGGACTGCTTCTGTATTTGCAACTACTTCCTCTTTTGTAATTTCTCTTTCACGATTATAGGGAATACATTCTACTCCTGCACTATCTAACATTCGTCTACCTATCATTTTTTGTATTTCTTTGGAAAACTCCCGAAGATAATAGACTTTTTTTATCCCCACTTGTACGATTTCTTTCACACATTCTGTACATGGAGACCAAGTGACATACATTGTGGAACCTTCTAAATCCTTCTTATTTCCTCTATAATTTAAAATAGCATTACGCTCTGCATGAACAATATAAAAGTCCTTTATATTGAGTGGGTTTCCTGTTATTTCTCCAGAAGAATTCCAGTCAAATAAATCATCACTCATCCCTTTCGTCAATCCATTGTATCCAATCGATAATATTTTCTTACTTTCCTCTTCTACAATACAAGCTCCCACTTGATTATGAGGGTCTTTGCTCCTCATAGAAGATAAAATAGCTAACCCCATAAAATATTCGTCCCAATTTAAATAAGATTCTCTTTTTCCTGGCATCTTTTCACACCCTTTACTTCATTAAATTTTCAACATAAGAAACAATATCCTGATTGACTTCTTGTATCCTTTTATTCTTCTGTAACTCCTCCATCGTAAACCATTGATAAGAAATATCTTGATACTTAAATTTATCCTTCGTCATAGCCTTTAATAAATTAAACTCCACTAAATAAAAATAATGATGATACTTCTTTTCCATGTTAGAAGGAACCGAAATTTTTTGATGAACCATATCCTTCAAAAATCGGATAGAAATGGAATCTTTATCCATACCTAATTTTTCCCATAGGAATTTTTTTATTTGATTACGATCAAAGGAATCCTCGATTTTACAATTTAAGAATAAGAAACTCCTCCATCTAATATCATCATACTGTAAATACTTTCCATCTTTATTTCTAATAATAAAAATAGCGTGTTTTTCTTCTTCCATTCGTTCTTCACCTATATTCATTATAATATTCCTTCTATCTACTGTCTAGGGTTTTGTTTCTGCTTTTTAAAAAAATGCCCTTTGTCAAAACTTCCTCTTATTTTCTTTATTTCTAAGCACTATCTAACTATATTTTGGAATAGAATTCTCCTCACTTAACATCTTCTTTATTTTTAGGGAGGTCTCCCCACTCTTTGTAAATTTTGCATACCATTCTAAAGCATTTAATTGAGATATTGTCAATTGTTCCATTTCTAGATTCTCCATTGATAAATTATTACTTATCATCCGGTCAAATCCACGGAACATCTTAATAGCCTGATTTGAATTAAGAAAAATTCCCTTTGATAATTTATGGAAAGATTTTAGTAATTCCATATATTCAAATAACTTTTGCCTATTGGCAAATTGAAAATTACGCTCAAAAAATAGAGTATCTACGGATTCAAAAAGCAAGGCTTTAAAAAGCTCTGGTAACAATTCCATCAAATCAATGATAAAACGAGGATAAATGCAACATATTTGAAAGAAATTATTCATACCTAAATTCCCTCTAAAAAGATAAGTATCTAATATCTTTTGAATATGCATAATAAATTTATGGTCATTAGTATCATGAGCTAACTGAATGACATCCAAAATAGAACTAGGAGGGATAAACTTAGGACCAACCGTTTCTAATTGCTCAAAGTATCTCATTAAAAATTCATCTACTACTCTTGCGAACTCTCGTTTTTTTATCTGTTTATCTTCTTTTAATTTTAATAAAAAATGAGATAATGTGTTAGGATTTGTTTTCACTAGAATTTCAATATCAGTAGAAGAAATCATTTCTAACAATATCTCCTCTTTATGTCTACTTTTTAATTCCGTATTTCTTTCTATCATTTCAAATGGTAGATGAATATTATCTTCCTTCTTATTATAAAAAGGAACATCAACACGAATATAACGAGATAGATAATGCATCGTTCTACGAAATTCATCCTCCCACTCCATACCATAAATTTCCTGCCCTATACAATGATTATTATAAAAATAAGATAAAAGTTCATCTCCCATTAAAAGTTGTAATACATAGGCACCACTTATTATTTCTGGTGAAGAATATCTATTTCTTTTTCTTTGGTCAAATCTTGCATGATTTATGATATAGGGTAATACTTTTAAAATATCTTTACGAGTAGAAAAGAAAACAACATTTCTTCTTAGCGAACATTCTAAAATTTCAAAAATATCTAATAAAGTTTCACAATCAACCCTATCAATTTCCCTATCTAAAACAATATCATGAATAAGCTGATTTATCTTTTGATAATGGATAGTAGAATCTACCACTCTTTTTCTACTTTCTGATAAGCCATTCATTTCATTTCGTAATAAAGTAACAAGATAGGAAAAATAAAAGTTAGGGTTTTCCTCTTTTAACATACGATAAAGTTCTCTAGGATTCCTCTTTGTAATTTCCCGAAAACGTGGGGTATGTAATCCGGATAAACTAATAGATAACGTATCAGAAAGGGTAGAAGAAACACAAAGGAAAATATCAATTGGTTGTTCATATCTAGTAGCTTCAAATTTCTCATTACAGGTAATCAAAATGGTGCCCTCTTTTTTTCGTCTTGTTTTTAAAATAACAGATAACCCCATTAAGTCAGTAGGAGCAAACCATGTCTTCCATAAGGTAGTTAATTTATCCCAAGGACGAGATTGTAAAACATCCAAACCAGGAAGACAGAATTGTTCCTCTCTAAATAAGAAACCTTCTGAACTAAGGGTACTTGCTAGTAAAATTAAGTTGAGTGTATAGGTAGATAAATAACCTAATAGAGGCATATCGGAATCTAAAGTAATATCACTTTGCATCACATTTGGAATATTTTTTGTATTTAAGACACTATTCAGTTGGTCTTGTATCAAAAATTGTAAATTTTCTACAAATTCCTCTTCTGTAATCTCTATTGGAACCTCATGAATTTTTAGTTTATGTTCTAATGCTTTTTTCATATGTTCTCGTAACATTTCAATGACTACAGGTCTTGAGTAAAGTGGTACAAACATCAGACAATAAAACCAATTAGAACTTAGAGAAGCAGTAGTTGATAATCGACTTGCCAAACTTGAGGACTTATATTTTCTATCAATATAAATATTACATACCTCATTCACTGTATTTCGTAAAATAAAATCAGCTGTTAGAAATTCACCAAATGTATTATGTAAAAATTCGTAAGCACTCTCCGAAGTATCCTTATCATCTTCCATATCTTGTGCCATCGACTGATGAATAAAGAAGAACCCACCTAAGACAGACTCCGATTCTTTTAAGGTATTCAGTTTAGGACTACCATCTTCTCTATGAGCTTTAAATATATCCAAATCTTTTTCTAATTGACTAGAACGGATGACTACTTCTTCTCGATTGTACATCCCAATCGCCACAATTCCAAGACGTTCCATTTCTTGATCAATTATTTTTTCTTGTTCTATGGCTGTTTTCTCTTCGAATCCTACAACATATCTTCTTCTTTCTCTACGGACAAATCTACGCAAAAGATTATCATACAACTCAGTTCGTTTCATATCACTCATTTTACCTAGTTCATTTGCTTCGGAATCATAAAGGGCAAGCATCAAAAGTAGTAAAGGTTGTTCTGCTAATTCAATAAGACTACTCCCCTTCTTTTCCTCCTTTATCGATAGTGCAAAAGGTTTTATCTTCTTTCTTTCAAAATAATCGGCATTGACTTGATTCCAAATATCAATCCATTTCTTTCTTTGATTGGCATCAAATTCCATCAAGCGAAGAATCGTAGAATGAAGAGGAATTTTTGCTTTATCAATCAAGGTAACTCGACTAGTAATAATGATTCGAACAGGACGTTTCATTGTCTTTTGCTCTTGTTGAAAAGTACGAACTTTTTCTAAATACCCTGAAAAGACATCTCCTTTTGCTTGAAGAAGTTCATCATATCCATCTAAAATTATGGTTAAAGGCTTTTCATTAAACTGACTAGCAAATTCACCATATCCTTGAGGTAATGTTCTACTAGTTAATTTTCTTATTTGTTCTTCTACTAAGACATCAATACCAACTTCTGCATTTACCTCTCGAAGAGGAATACGTACCACGGTATAAGAATTACTCATTAATTGAGCAGAAAGAACCTTTGTTAATAATGATTTACCACTTCCTGGTTGTCCCAAAATAATAAGTGGATAGTTAATACTATCAATGGAATAAAGATATTTGATGAAAAACTGATCTAAATTTGATTGAATGGATACATGGTCCCAAACCTTAGTATCTTCTAGTTTAATATCCTTATTTATATAAGAGAAACATTTATAAGATTGAGGTATAAAAGCATCTACTATTCTAGGAAACCGTAAGGGAATCATTTCTTTATCCGAACTGATTTCTTTATCATCAATAATAGGTTCTTCAATCATTGACAAATATTTTTTTCTTAAATCATCAATAAGATCTTGAGCTTGAATACTATGATAATTTGTTACAATTGAGTTGACAATATCATTTAAATTTTTAAGTCCTACATCAATCTCTTCCGTAAGATTAGCTATTTTATCCATAGCACTTTGATTTTTCTCCATTGCATAATGAAGACCTTCAAAATTCTTTAATTGAGCAAAGTAAGCAAAATCTTCAAATTCATCCGCCAACTTTAAATACTGTGCTTCGTATATTTTAAGTGCATATTTTGGTATTGCATCAAGTATCTCTTTTACTTTTTCTAAAGCTTTTTTCTCCTCTTCTTGTTCTTCATCGTAAATATTCTCCGTTAAAATAAGCCCCAACATATTCTTTGTTGCTCTTGTATACACTTCTAGCAATTGTTTTTTTATCTCGGCAAAGGAAGTAACATGATCCGTATAAAAACACAGACATGATTTATCTACCATCGTAGAAGCCATTCCTAATAATTCTGAAGAAGCAGGATTTTCTTTTTGTAACTCCATATTTTTACTAAATCTTACTTTTATCTTTTCTAAAACATCCTCTGGCATACTATTTTGAAGAGCCTCAAAGTAAGAAGTATAACCAATAAGAGAATAAGCAACCCTCAATTGTTCTGTTCTACTGATATAATCTGTTTCTTTCTGCTTGGTAATATAGTCAAGCACTTTATTCCCTAATTGAAATAGACGGTCTTTCACATCCAACAACTGAAATAAAGAAGTGGCTTGAGGTCCAAAGACAATCGGACTAAAAACAATTGCTGCATCGGATAAACTTTCAAAGGCATCCAAAATATCCTTCCCAATTGTTGCATCTTTCTTAAGATATTTTTCAATATCTTTAAACTGACAGTCTTTCATAATAAGCTCCCTTCCATTTTCTTACCATAATTTCTCTCTCATTATAAGAAAATATTACCTATTATTATATCGATATTTATCTAACAGTGCAAGAAAATAGGATAGATTTTAGAATCACTTTCTCTTACTCTTTTCACATTCTTTCGGATGAAAAAAACCTTTTTAGATATTTTCTTAAATTATCATCACATATATAGATATAAGTTCCCATAATGGCTCTTGTCAGAAGAATACCATAAGCATTCAAAACATGGTTGTAAATTTCTTCCTCCGATGCCTGTTTTTTCACGGTATTATCGTAAAATTCTTCTTTATTTAACTTTATTTTTTTCTCTTGGGTATCATAATACAATTCAGGACCAATAATAAGTCCTATGTAATTTAAATCAATTCCACATAATGTGTAAATACTACCAATTTCTTGTTTACATTCTTCTTTTCGAATCCAACCCTTTGTACACGTATTCCATTTTGCCTTTTCATGATTAATTAAAATCGTATGAGAATCACTAGTATTATCATTTCGGTATTCAAAGCCATAGCCACTTGCTTTTCTACTTAATCCATATTTTTTCTCTTTTTTTTTGATAATTTGATTTAATTCTTGATAGCTATCTACTATTTGCAAAATATAGTTATTAAATTTTTTTCTTTTGGGTTCCTTTCCATAGAGAATATCATAGATATATTTTATATAAGTTCTTCCTGCTTGCACTCGCATTTGTTTTTTTAACTCAATAGGACGATAGCCTCTTTCTTGCGTTTCTATCTTCTTTTTAAATACTTCTTTTGGAATCTCAGAAGGAGAAACAATTTGATTTTCATCATAAAACAAAATCGTTGTTTTTGCCTGCATTAAAATCCAATCTAACTCATCATGGGTATTATCAAGTCCCAATCTCTCATTGCCTTTTTGAAAGGCTTTGGAATACAAAAGCAAATTTTTATTTCTTCTTAATTTATGAGCTTCATCACAAATGATAATATCGTATTTTTTTCTTGTTACATCAATGGGAGCTATTACATTATTCTTCGCATAGTTAAGACATTTTAAGGTGAATTTTATCTCCTCCCGTAAAGAAGGATTCGCAACCACAACCGCAATTTTTTTCGTATGAAAACGGATATCCCTTTTTAAATAGTCAAAAAGCGTAATAGCCAGTACCGTTTTTCCCGTACCAGCCATTCCTGTAATTTTTAATGGTCTTGCTTGATAGTTTTTATCTACTGGTTGGTCTTCCTTTGTATTCAAAATATTAAGAATCGCTTTTAGTGTTTTTTTCTGTTCCTCATTTAATAATTTAAAAGGAGATTGACTAAATTTTTCCATCGTTAGCAAATTATCAAATTCTTTTTCCCTTACCAGTCCCTTTTTTTCAAGTAATAACCATAATTTATCAAATTTTAACTCATATTCATTTTTCTTATCATAAAAAATATATTTATATTTGGATTCACTTACTACTATATATCTTCCTTCTATCTCCATCAAACTTGTCAAAAGACGTTCATAATGTTTCATGATGGTCGCATTGGCATGATAATCTGTTACAATATGCATCGTATGAAATTGATAACGCTTTTCTTTTACCTTTTGTTTATGTTCCTTTGCCCTTCTTTTTACATTTGATGTTTCACCAATGTACATATACTTCTTTCCTTCCAAGATATAAAGACAATGATAAGGATTAGCAATCTCCCAATTTTTAAAATCTCCAGCTTGGAAATCATAAGATCTTATCTCCATAGCGTTACCACCTACCTCTTTAAAAGATACAGCTACACCTTGCCATAAATTTATAGCTAACTATATCATAATATAACAATGGAATTGGTGCAATATATTATTCAAGGTGAAATTGTTATTGTTCTATGAAAAATTTCTTTTTATACTTTCACAAAAAATCATCCTTCAATTTCTATATTTTCTTTTTATTCATAAAAATATCTTTTTACAATTAATACTATATACATTTTTTTAGAAATATATAGAAACAGATGCTTTACCAGCACCTTTTTCATTAACAGAAACTACTTAATCAATTGCTCTACTTTTGCTACAAAATGCTAAACTTAAAAAGGAAATTTTAATAGTATTTTTTTATTTCTTTTATTAACTCTTCTTCGTTTAATTCTTTATAATAATAATCAATATATTGTCCCCTTCCTGTTTTCAAATAATTTAACCAACCATCTAATGCTGCTAAATAAATATCATTAAGTAGTGATAAATCTGCATACTTTCCGACATATCTATTGCCAGCATCCCATTGCTCAAATCGTACTGGATACAATTTTCCATAACCCTCATTTCTAGTTACCTTAACATACCCGTTTTCATCAATAATAAGTTGATTTGAAACACGATCATCGGCCTTTTTTATTTCTTGCTCTATTTCTTCTCTTGTAAATAAATGAGCTGGTTTTCCTCCTCTTATAAAATCTATCGAAACCCATTCTGGATACTCTCGAATATCATCAAAACCATTTGTTTTTAGAATCTCTTCTATTTTTTGTTGAAGTTGATTCTTTAATTGAATCGCTTTTGTTCTATCATATAGATAATAACAATTGTCGTCATTAGATGGGTTTAATTTTTTGATTGATCCATCCTTACAAAAAACATGAGAATCTTCAAATAGTTTACAAATAGAATAATCAATATGTACTGAAAATTGAAAATAAAATTGAATTGATTCACCTTGGTCCTTTTCAAATTTTAGAATTTCTTTAAAATTCCATGATAGGTAGTTTTCTTCTACATATTGTTTTACTTTCTTTTCTTTCGCTTGTTTATGTGATATTCTACCTGAGTTATTTAATATTTTCTTTTCTCTAAAAACCAGCAATTTATCAGTCGTTTCAATCCAGTCTGCCATAGCCATTAATTTTTGTTCTTCTGCCATATCTTCAGCATAATCTAAAAACAAATTAGTCAAATTATTTAGTTTTTTTAATTCATCTTCCTTAAGATAATTTTTGGCAATACTAACATCGTATTTATATATAAGTCCATCAGGAGAGTTTTTCCATATATTTAACCCAAATGACATTTATTATTTGTTTTCTATTAATTGATTACTTTTTTTATCCAATTCTGTAATACCAATAATATTTTTATCATTTACCAATATTTCTAATTCTTTTCTAGCCGTTTGATTTAACTTTTCTAATCTTTCTTTTTGAGAAATATCATTATCAATCATACTTGCATTTAAAACTTCAAGATTACTTAAAACTACTAAATGAATTATATCTGTATAATCTCTTATATTACCATCCAAGTTAGGATTCTGTTCTCTCCATTCTTTTGCAGTCATTCCAAATAAAGCCACATTAATAACATCTGCTTCATTTGCATAAACAAACATCTTTTGCTTATCAGTCAGTTTAGGTACGATATTTTCTTTTATACTACCAGTATGAATTCTATAATTTGTTTTTGATAAACTCCTTCTAACTGACCATTCTATTTCATTTTGATAACTTTCGTTGTATTTTAATCTTTTAAATTCTTTGATTAAGTATAGTTTAAATAAATTATCAATCCAAGAAGCAAATTCTAATGCTATATCCGAATGAGCAAATGTTCCTACACTATATTTTCCTTTACTAGATGTTACACCCTTAGCATTTACTCGTGCACACCATTGACTTGGAGACATTGTGAAAGATTTTTTTGGTGCTTCATTTTTAATTAGGCTGAATTCCGCCGAATTAAAATTTTCGTTACTTAATTCTTCCCATAATCCTAAAAATTCTATCGTATCATAATTACTTAACCATTTTTTAATAACATCCGATGGAGCTGTCGGATTTTTATATCTTGCCAGATCCGTTAACGAAATATAATCTTCGTTATCTATTCTCATTACCCTAATTTCATTTTCATTAACATTCATAATTGTTGTAATTTTATTATTCATAACCTTATTTCCTTTCTACTTAAATATAGATAATATTATGATAAAATCATTATTGTTTTCTCTACCTTTAAATTCATTTAATATAAAATGTTTATTATCAATTTTTCCTTTAAAACAAAGCAAATCTGTTATTTTATTAAATCGTGTCATAACGGACAAACAAGTCAATTTGTTAGCCCCATATTAATTTTTTCAGAATTTGCTCTTTCATAGATTAGTTCTGTTGCTGTATGATTAGTAATGGCGTAATGTAACTTATTTTGTACAACCTTAAAAAACGTATAAGCATCCTCTGACTTTGGATTGTAATCTGTTGAAGTTGCTATAAATAAATCTGTTATTTTTTGATAAGACATTCGCTCACTTACTCGAATTGTTTTAATTCGTTCTAATAATTCATCGAAATATTTTTTATCAAATTTATTTCCTTTAATAAATCTATCATCATCTAAATTAAATCCTTTAACAATGTATTCTTTAATTAATTTATTTGCCCAAGTTCTAAATTTAATAGCAGTTTTCGAATTTACTCTAAATCCTATAGAAATTATCATATCAAGATTATAATATTCTCTTTTTCTAGAAACTTTTCTATTTCCTTCAAGTTGAACTTGTTCCAAAATGGAACAAGTTGAAATTTTATCAAGTTCTTCATCCTTGTATATATTACTAATATGCTTCACTATCGCAGGTCTTTGCACATTAAATAAAGTAGCAATTGCATTAACATTTAGCCATACATCCTCATCTAGTAATCTCACTTCAACTTTCGTATTATTATTCTCATCTTCATAAAAAATTATATTATTTTCATTACCAATTAATTTATTATTCATTAACTATTATCCTTTCATGTTTACGATTACAAGCAACGTAGTATGTGGAAACATGTACTACTCCATCAAACTATTCATTATTTTACCATAATAACATTCTTTTTTCTAAATTAAACATTTTATTAAGTAGTCTTGTTTCTTTATTTTAACGAGGTTTTTAGACTAAATAATGCCACACTTTATCACTTTTAAGAAGTCCAGATAACATCATTATTCCCTGTTCAGTTAAAACATATGGTAAATATCTTATTCCGCCATGTGCTATTTCATTTCTTAAACTTGAGATCACAAATTGTAATCTCAAGTTTATCACTTCTTCCATAGTTAATTGAAAACAAAATGATTCTGGAAATCTCATAATATTTCTTTTCATTGTTTAATTAATAACTCTTGTTTCTGTTTTATATAATTTTGCAACATCTGATGATAAAATAACTTGCTTTCCTCTTATTTCAAAAATCATGTCCTCAATTTTTATATTTTCTTTTACTAATAATTCATTCATAACCTAAAACCTCCTTTATAATTTTAATTATACAACACATACCAGTTAGGGTGGTATGAGGAAACATATTCTCCACAAACAACCTCCACAATATTTTTTAAAATCAGTAAAAAAATCAATAATTTACTCGTTTTTCACCATATTTTTCATCCTACTGAATAGTTGATTTTTCCTTTATTTATAAGGGTTTATCGTCTATTTAACACGCATACACATTCCACATGATAAGTGTTTGGAAACATATCAAAAGGAGTAACCTCTACTATATGATAGTTAGCACCTAATTTTTTTAGGTCTCTTCCTAAAGTAATAGGATTGCAAGAAACATAAAGAATCGTTTTTATTTTCTTCTCATTCAATAAATCTACCACACTACTGTCTAATCCCTTTCTAGGTGGATCGATAATAACCGTATCTATATCTTCTTTGAAAACATCTAGATGATCTTCTACTTTTCCTAAGAGAAAAGAAACATTAAAAGCTTTGTTCCGTTCTTTATTTTGATTGGCATCACAAATGGCATCTTCTACTACTTCAACGCCAACTACCTTTTCTACATAAGGAGAAATATAAATTCCAATGGTTCCCGTTCCACAATACAAATCCAGCACATTTTCTGCCTTATTCTTCTTTATATAAAAGAGAATCTTATCGTATAATTTTTCTGTTATTTCTTCATTTACTTGAAAAAAAGAATTTTTACTAACTAGATATTCTTTCTTTCCAATAATAGAAGTAATTCTTTTTTTATCCGATACTACTTTATTATTTATCACTAAAACATCGAGAAAGGGGAGAATTTCTTGATAACTTTTAACTCTTCCCTCTAAAAGAATCATTACCTCATTCGTTTGATTTCCTAGTTTAATTGTTATCTTAGTAATTCCTTTTTCTTTTTTTACATATTCCCTTAATATCGATAGAATAGGATTCATAGAATCCTTTAATAATAAACACTCTTTCATTTCTATTAAATGATTTGTTTTTTTCTCAAAGAAACCAAATTTCCCATTTTCTACATGCAAGACTACTTTATTTCGATAATGATAAAAACTAGATTCCACTACTTCAGAAACCGTAATATCTTCTCCTATCCCTCTTGATAAAATCTCTTCTACCTTTCTTCTTTTAAATTCACTTTGATAAGAAGGATTCATATGCATTAACATACAGCCACCACAAGAGGAATAATAAGGACAAACTGGCTCTACTCTATTTTTATTTTTTGTTTTGAAAAAAGCTACTTCAGCTTCCATGTATTTCTTCTTCTCTTTTAAGACTCTAACTTCTACCTCTTCTTCTTCTAAAGCATTTTCTACGAAAATAATTTTATCCTTTTCTCTGATAATTCCTCGTCCAAAATAATCTAATTTCTCTACTTTCATAACTTCCTTCACCTACCAATCATTGTATCACGAAAAGGCTTTCATTTTAAGAAAAATCCCAAGAAAAAAGTACTAGTCTAGATCCACCTTTTTCCTATAATCTAAACCAGTACTATCTTTTTCTAATTTCAAAACAAAAGGAAATTTATCTTTTTCCGTACTCAAATAGAAATCATTTTCTGGAAAAACGTCTTGTTGTTCTTTATCAAAAAATTGGGAACCACTAGTTGTTTTTAACTTTTCTATTTCTTCTTCATGAAAAACTTAAAATCATAGAATCTTTATTTTATTTATTACTTAATATAATTATGATAAAAAATTTTTTCTATTTTGTATATCATAATTTCTTATAAAATTCCTCATATAGTTGCATACTATATATATATTTTAACAAAACGAATATAGGAGGATTCTATGGAAAAGATATTAAAAAAAATAAAAGAAAAATTAGGACCTAGTAAAGATTATATTGATAAAAAGGTATTGGTAGAAAAAGAAGAAATCCATATTCTTTTTTCAGAAGTATTATCTAGTGGTTCGGATATCAACGAATATATTTTAAAAAGAATCGTTCTATTATCCAAAAAACAATTAAAAGATTTAGAAACCTATTTACCGAATAATAATATCAAAAAGATTAAAGAAGAAGAAATTACGGATTACATGAATAAAGGATTTGTTATCATCATCACCAAATGGAATATCTATGCAAGTGAAATCAGACAAAGCTTAGAACGTGGTATTACTACCATTGAAAGTGAACTTTCCATTACTGGTCCAAAAGATAGTTTTTCAGAAAACTTTAATACCAATTTAGGACTCATTCGAAAAAGAATTAAATCGGATTTTCTATGGTGGGAAGAAGAAGAAATCGGGCTAAGTTCCAAAACAAAAGTAGGAATTCTTTATATGAAAGATATTGTAGAAGAAGGACTTGTTACGAAAGTAGTAGAAAAACTAAAAAGTATTCATATTGATGGTATTATTGATTCTAGCTACTTAAAAGATAACTTAGAAAATAACAATAATCTTTTTCCAACCGTAGCTGTTACCGAGCGTCCTGATAAAGCAAGTATGGCACTACTAGAAGGAAAAGTGGTTATCCTTGTTGATATGTCCTCTTACTGTCTCATTCTTCCAAACTTCTTTATTGATTTTTTTCATACGGTAGACGATTATTATCAAAAATCTTTTAATACGACTTTTATTCGAATTATCAGAATATTTGCTTTCTTTATTGCGATTTTTATTCCTGCTTATTATATTGCGGTTACTACTTATAATCAAGATTCCATTTTTTTATCCCTCCTCCTCCTGTTAAAAGCACAACGAGCGGCAGTTCCCTTTCCCGCCACCATTGAAGCTTTATTTATGATTATTTCCTTTGAAATATTAAGAGAAAGTGATATCAGGATGTCTTCCACAACAGGAAGTGCTATTTCCATTTTAGGTGGTTTAATCTTAGGAGATGCGGCTGTTAGTGCTGGTATTATGTCTCCTATTATGATTATCGTGATTGCCCTTTCTTCTATTGCTGGCTTAGTTTTCACCTCCATTGAACTGGTGAATGCCGTTAGAATCTATCGGATTATTTTTCTTATTTTGGCATCCATCTTAGGAATCTATGGAATTTATTTAGGTGCAGTCTATCTTCTTTATCAATTAATTACTTTAACCTCTTTTGATAAACCTTACCTAGCCCCTTTTTCTCCTTTTATTAAAAAAGAGCAGAAAGATGCAATTATCAAATATAAAAATAAAGGAGTAAAGGAGCGAAATCCACTTTTAACCAAAAATAGAAAACGAGGTGAATATTAATGAAAAAAATAATATATTTCATTATTTTACTATGTCTTATCTTTGGTAGCAATAATTATAAGGACTTGGGACAACTTGCGATTATCACGAATATTGGTATTGAAAAAGAAGATAATGATTATATTGTTACCTTCCAAGAAGTAATCCCTTCTCTATCCAATAATAAAGTAGAAAAAAAGTATCATTATTATATCAATCGCAGTAATGATTTGGTACATGCCTTCAACAGCTTATCTGATGATATTACGAAAGATATCTACCTAGAGCATTTAGAAAATATTATCATAAAAACAAAAGATAAAAAAACAATTTATGAATTACATAAAGTGATACGGAGTGATTTGGATAATTTTAATATTATTTTATCTGATAGCAATTTAAAAAAAGTAATGGATTACCGAAAAAATTATAAGTATGTTAATGCCGTTATCAAAGATAATACTACCTTAAGAACAATTAAAAAAAATCAATTAGAAAAAAAGCAATCAAAGATTCCCATTATCAAACTAGAAAAGAACCGTCTTCTATTTTATAAGTACATAAAGATAGGTGAAAAGTATGAATAAAAGAGATTTATCGATGATTGCCCTAGTTTTCTTTCTATCTCGTTGTTTCTTTAACTTATATACTTTTACGAATCTTTACCAGTTTTTATTTTGTGCTCTCTTCCTTTTTCTAATTTTACTCATAATGAAAAAAGTAAATATCGACCTATCAAAACACCCTATTTTTAAATGGATCTATCTTATTCTTCTTCTCCCTGTTTTTATTTTAATTCTTTATAATGCTTCTAATTTTATTAATATTAATTACTTTCGGTATCATAATTACTTTACCACAACATTATCGATACTTACAATTGCTTATATTATAGGAAAAGATAAGATTAAGACAATTTCTTCTATTAGTGAAGTTTTCCTCTTTCTTTTTATCGTATTTGCTATTTTAATATCTATCAGTCTTCTTTCTTTAATCAAAATAGATAATTATAAAGGATTTTTAACTCTATCAAAAGCATCGATTCATCTACTACCATTCCTTCTATTACTACCATTATTTTATATTCGAAAAAATAATATTACATTAGGATATTTATTTGGTAGTTTCTCCTCTTTATTTGATTTATTTTTGTTAATCGGTTCTTTAGGAATCAAACTACCTCATACCTATACCTATCCTGGTATTTCCATCTTAAAAACCATTACTTTCTTTCATTTTGTGAATCACCTTGATAAACTATTTTCCTTTATTTATCTTTTTGAATATACCATTACTTTAGCATTCATTCTTAATATCATGTTAAATCTTGTTAAGAAAAATTCTCCTAATGAAAAAGAGTTAGAAGGGAATTCACAACAAACAAAAAGTACTTAATCCTAATAAACTAGCATTAAGTACCTTATTTTCCAAGGGGATGATACTTTCTTTTTTATTTTCTTTTTTGAATGCCACTATGAATATCTTGAATTGGCTCAATAATGATCCAATCATCATTTTTTTTCGTTTTTGCTTTTAAATCTTCCATATATCTTTTAGCATTTTCAATTTCTATTTCATTCGTTACTTCTTCTGTGAAATCCTTTTTACAACGGGTATAAGCTTCCACTACATCGTCTGCTTTCGTAATTGGTCTTCCAACAACAATATAATCCGAACCCAAAAGATTAGCACAAGCTGGCGTAGCAATTCTTGTTTGATCATCCTTTTTACTATCTAAAAATCTAATTCCTGGTGTTACCGTAATAAAATCATCGCCACAAGCTTCCTTTACTGCCATCACTTCTTCTGGTGAACAAACCACACCATCTAATCCTGCTTTTTTACAAAGTTTTGCTAAAGCAACCACTTGTTCCATTGGTGTTCGATTAACGCCAATTTCTTTCTTTAGTTCTTCTTCACTCATAGAAGTTAACACCGTAACTCCAAGTAAGATTGGTCTTGGCCTCTGTAAATTCTTTTGTAAGATATCCTTTAAAGCTTCTGCTGGATAACTATGATTATTTGCCAAACATTCATACTCTTTCGCATAATCACTATATAATTCATTCACAGAATCTACTACCTGTTTCATCATCTGAAATCCACCGTCGGCGTGAACATTTATCATATCTACACCAGATTTCGCTAATACTTTTACCGTATTTCTTACCGTATTTGGAATATCTTTTAATTTTAAATCTAGAAAAACTTTATGCCCCCTATCCTTAATCATATCAACAGGATAAAATCCTTTTAAAGCCCCAGAATAAAATAGTTCCATCCCAACTTTACAATAAAAGTTTGGATCTGCTTTCTCCATCTTGTCTAAAAATTCCACAAGCTCTTTCTTTTCATTAAAATCGCAAGCAACGATTACATTCTTTTCCATATTCAAAACCTCCTGTACTTAGTTTAACATAAAAGGAGTCTTAATGAAACAAAATTTTTTCTAACCACAGTGATGAGAAGGAGCCTTTTCACATTCTAGGTTGGTATCTTTTTGTTTTTTCAAGCGTAATACTTTAAAATTTCTTCTTTCTGCTTCTCTTTCTTCTATTTTGCTCATTCTATCATCACCAAGTGAAATTAAACAGTTAGGTTGTATAAAAGAACCATCTTCTTTTTTTGTTTCTATCATAATAGAACCATAAATTCCATTTTGATAAGTAATATCATTAAACATCTTCATACTCAACCAATAATTTGGACTACGTCCTTTTAAGACAGAAACTCCAATATCCTTCTTCTTTGTTATATTAGGATCAAAATCAATGGGAGACGGATTTATCGATAAGATTCGATCTTCTGTAATATCTAGATAATATCCATAAATAAAATTCTGATATATCGTATGAGAAAAGTTCAGAGGATTGATAATACAAAAACGATCCATTATTTGACAAGGAGCTGGAGTAAAGGAGCTGTTATTTCCGGTTTCGTTGGTATTGACTAAAATATTGTAATCAATACCATCCTCCATATCATTCATAAAATGTTCTAATTTAGAAACATCATATAAATTTTGAATAATAGACTTTTTAGAGTAATTTACCACATCTTCATATAAACTATCTAACAATTGATACCAATATTCTTCCCTTTGATTTTGATACTTCCATAGATTTTGGAAAGGATTCATTGCAAGGTCATCTTTTAAATCTTTTAAAAAGTTAATTAATTCATTATATTTTCTATTAAAATTACCTTCTAACAGGTAGGAAGAAAGTAAAATTTCTTGACGTATTCTTCTAAATTTCAGAGAATCCATTTCAAAATAATGTTGGTAGGTATCAGAAACAGTTACACATTCTATATTCTTATGTAATTGTTTTCTTAAGTCTTTTATAATCGAAGTATCACATTCTTGATCTTCTAATGCAGTAAGAATATGTAATTGTCTCTCAAAATCCTTTTTCGAAAAAGCTTCTTTAAACTCCTTTGTTTTTAACATTTTTTCATCATGAATCGTCTTCTCTAGATATAAAAGAAGAGAGCCTGGCGTTGCATTTGGTATTATCTTTAAGTATTCTTTTTTGAAATATTGTTGAAATTCTTTCTCATTCATTAACCTAAAATACATTAAAAAATCATTTGGACTTTCTCCATCATATATTTGAAGTTGCTTTTCTATGATGTCGAAATGAGAAAGAAGATGATGACTAACATTCTGACTATCTAAAAAAGGAAGACACGCATCATAATGAAGGACTTTATTTTGACTTAAGGCTTTTTTTGCAAGGAGACCGATATTAAATGCCTTTTCAGGATAATTTTCTTTCTGAGATAATAAACTAGTAACATTGAAGTGAAAAAAGAGAATTTCATTAAAACTATTCCCTCTAAATTCCAACATCCACTTGCATATAGAATCTGTTATTTTATAATCACGATAGTGAAATCCAGAAAGAAAAGTAGATAAATCTTTTCCTATGATAGCTTCTAAATTATCATATCTCATTTCTGCTAAAGTGGAAAAAACATTCATACTACTAATAAAATCCATTTTGGGTATATCCTTTATTTTTTCAAAAGAATCCAGCCAAGCTTGGTATTCAAAATCTCCTTTCATCACATCATTCCCCCTTAAGTGATGTTCCTTATTATAACATAGTATTTCGATTTAATACAAAAGAATTTTAATGAATATATATTTTATTCCTAGAATAAGATAGTACCATGAATAATATAATATTTTCTTTTTTAGTTACCTCAATAGCAGGACTATCTACTTTAATAGGAATGCTACCTATTTTTCTTTCTTTTAAAAATACGAATAAAATAATTGGTATTTCTTTGGCGTTTGCCTCTGGTGTAATGGCATCCGTTTCCATTTTTTCACTTCTCCCAGAATCCTATGAACTCATTCATATCTACTATCGGCAAAGACCAACGATTATTCTTATTATTTTATTTATATTAATTGGAATATTGATAGCAAGTATCCTTGATAAATTATTCAAAAAAATAGATAATAAACTCTATAAAATTGGAATTATTAGTGCTCTTGCTTTAATGATTCATAATATTCCAGAAGGGATACTTACTTTTAGTACCACTTCCACTAATATTTCTTTAGGTCTTACCTTAGCACTTTCTATTATGTGTCATAATATTCCAGAAGGAATTAGTATAAGTGTTCCCATATATTATTCTACTAAAAGTAAAAAGAAAGCATTTTTCTATACCGCCGTTTCTGGATTTTCTGAAATACTAGGTGCTCTTATTACTTACCTATTTTTATCACAATATATCAACAATACCTTTATTGGCATTATGCTTTCTCTTACTACTGGGATTATGATTTATATTTCTCTTTTTGAACTTTTACCAAACTCTTTTGCTTATAAGGATAAAAAATCAACTATTTTCTCTTTCTTAATAGGTTTTCTCTTCATGATTCTTTTTAAATAAACTTCTTGCTACTAAAAGAAATAGAACAAGTGAGACTAGTATTACAATAAGGAATACAAAAATATTAATATTAGAATTTTCTTTTTTATTGTCTACTTCCTTCGTTACTGGAAAAGAATGCTCTTTTTCTTGACTATTATCTTTTTTAGTAACATAATATACTTTCATTATATTTTGCTCTTCGTCTTCACGAATACGCAATGGTAAATTATCTACTTTTTCTAATACATAACCTTCTTTTGTTTTTGCTGGATAACTATCCACTATTTGACCTTTTTTCCCTTGTAAAAGAATGGTTTTTGCTTTATCTAAGACACTATCATAATAATATTCGATTTTATAATCGAAATACTCTTTTACAGTTACTTCTTTTTTACTACTACTTTCTTTAGAAGTTGTGTTTTGGCTTGTAGTATGTGTTGAATTTTGATTTTTATTCGTATTTTGGTTGGTATTATTATTTATAGGTGGGTTTACTGGATTGGTCGGATGATTTTCTGATGGCTTTTTATTATCATCATCATTATTAATTGGTGGTTTTTTTGGTTCATTTATGGTTACCTTTCCTATAAAATTAGCACCAATATTTTCATGGTAAATATCTTTATTAGCAAAACTAATACAATGGAAGTTTCCATCATTTAATAAATTAGCATGCTCTGAGATTCGCAAGTAAACATTATACTCTCCTTCTTTTATAGCATCAGGAAGATTTACTGAAAAAGATTCCTTAGTAATACTTTTAGAATTCCATGTAGTTGGATCAATTGAGGTAATCATTTCATAAACATCATGTTCATTTTCCAAAACAACAGATACCTTTTTTTCATTGATTAAATTCGCGAAACCTACATTTTCGATTTCTATCTTTGCCTTTAAATCATCTGTTTTTTCTATACTGTCTGTTATTTCGGACTTCTTTAATACATAACGATATCCTAAATGATTTTCGATATATTCATATGCAGTAGAATTTTTATATAAGGTATTATCTCCTACATAAGGAGAATTTTTAAATCCATTTATAACATCATTGTTCCATTCAGAATTTAAGTAAGTAGTATGCGTAACAAAAGCCTCTTGTTGAATATATTCAATCGTGTTTAAAGGAGGCCCAGAAGCAAAATTAGCAACTATCTCTCCTCCATAAAAAGTATGCTCTGCTTGACGGCTTAACCATTCGATATCTTTTTGTCTATCAGCAAAAGTACCCAAGTCACTTTCACTACCTAAATATCCATCATTATAAATACCCACTAGATATTCCCTTGTTCCTTTTTGTGTAATATCTGTATTTAATTTACTTCTTTCAATCTTTCTCCATGTAGTATAATGACTTGGAGTTCTTACTTGAATTCTAATCTGTTCATTGGTAACATCTAGTAATTTATCTACTGCTAAAGCAACATTAGTTTGGGAACCCACTTTACTAGAATGTAATTCTCCACAAGGGCCAAAGAATCCCATCTCGATAGCAGCAATCACATCTTTGTTGGCAAGTAAAACAGAACCTAATTGCTCAATATGTCGCAAAATCATATCCATAGATGGTTCCGCATTTGATTTCCAATTAAAGTCATCATAAGAAAAACGAATGATAATAGACGCATTATTTTTTCTAACATCATCAATAGTAGTTGTTAAACTATTTAAAGCATCCTCCGTTATTTCTGCATCTACAGAACCAGTTCCATTACTTGAAAATGCAGCAAGTCCTACTCTTAAATGAACTAAGTTAGACCAAGCAGGCGGACTTAGTGGCTTATTGTTGGCAGGTCTAATATTATAACCACGTGGTCCATAAAAGCCCCTTTCTGGATTTCTTAGACGAGCTAAACTTTCCGTATAATCAATAGAATCCACATAAGAATATTTAACATTATCTGCATCCGTTACAGAATATGCTCTATTTTGAAATAACACAACAATGATAAGTAAGAAGAAGATAATCATTATTGTATGTCTGTTTCTTTTTTCAATCATAACACCAACCACCTATATACCTCACATTTTACCACAAAAAACAGAAAAAAGAAAGAAAAATTTTTATTTTCTCTCTAATTCAGCATAATTCAAACTTAAACATTCAAAAATAATTTACTTTTTTATCTTTTCTTTCCCTAATTCTTGATTTTCTGCATTTTCCTCTTCCTTTAATTCACTTAAAGCATAAGCAACTCCAAAGCCTGTCCCAACTAATGCCGTTGCACCGATAAAAAAGAACAGTGGATACACATTCACTCGACCATATCCTCCATAAATCATAAATGCGGGGCCTCCCATGCCAATACCAACATATAGACCACCTGAGATACCACCTTCTAATACTTTCTTTGTTTTGTTAAGATTTCCTTTCATTTTCGCTTTATCCATATTCTTTCAACTTCTACTCTAAGCCTGCTCAAATTCTTCAAGACTTCCATCTTCTCCTACTATTTTTGTAAGTGATTCTTCTGCCTTTTTTAATTTTTCATCACAAACTTTTGCTAAAGTCATTGCTTCATTAAATTCTTTTATCGCATCATCTAAGGGCGTATCTCCACTTTCTAACTTTTTTACAATTTCTTCTAATTTCGTTAAGTTTTCTTCAAAACTAGGTTCTTTTTTTTCTGCCATATTAGCCTCCTATATTTCTCATTTTCATAATACTTCTGCTTTTATCTTGCCATCTTTTAATTCTAGCTCAATTTTGTCGTTTTTTTTCATATCTTTACAACTAGTAATCACTTTATCCCCTTTTTTTACAATAGAGTAGCCTCTTTGAATGGTTGAAAGAGGAGACAAAGTTTCCAATTTTGATAGTACTTGTATGTACTTATGTTTTTTTAGATCCAATAGTTTTTCTGGATTTTTAAAAAGATAACTTCCTGTAATACTGAAAAGTTCTTTTTCCTTCTTCTTATATAAGTTTAACATATGATACTTCAATCTTTCGATTAAATTATCAAACTTCTGTTCCTTTACTTGGTAAATCATAATTGGATTCTTTAGAATATGTTTATTAGTAATCTCTAATAATTTTTGATTTAAAAAATCTATTTTATTTTTCATGACGGTTTGTGATCTAATTTTTAACTGATGAATATAACTTACTACATCCGTTACATTGGGTACCGCAAGCTCCGCAGCTCCTGTTGGTGTAGGTGCCCTTAAATCGGCAACAAAATCAGCTATCGTAAAATCAATCTCATGTCCAACAGCACTAATAACCGGTATCTTACATTGATAGATGGCATAGGCCACCTCTTCTTCATTAAAACACCACATATCTTCAATGCTTCCTCCACCTCTACCTACGATTAAAGTATCTATTTCATAATTTTCTGCTAGCTTGATTTGCTTAACAATTGAGTCTTTTGCCCCATCTCCTTGAACCAAAGCTGGAAATAAAATAACTTCTGTCAAGGGAAATCTTCTCTTAATAGTAGACAAAATGTCTCGAATGGCAGCCCCTGTTGGAGCGGTTACTACTCCTACTGTTTTTGGTATTTTTGGAATTTTCTTTTTCTTAGAAGCATCAAACAGCCCTTCTTTTTCTAATTTTTGCTTTAACTTTTCATAGGCAACATATAAATTTCCAACTCCATCTTCTAACATATCGGAAACATAAATTTGATATCCCCCATTGGCTTCATAAACACTAATTTTTCCAGTTACTAATACCTTCATTCCATCTTCTGGTACAAATTTTATTTTTTTCGTCTGACTAGCAAACATAATCGCATTAATTCTACTACTCTCATCTTTTATTGTGAAGTAGTAATGTCCTCTTGTATGTGCTTTAAAATTAGAAATTTCTCCCTTAATAAAAACTTCATTCAAATGAACATCATTATCAATTTTATATTTAATATAACGTGTTAGTTGGGTAATCGTAATATATTTATCATTCATAATTTTCCTCACTATGATAAATACTGTCTAATACTCCATTTATCATCTTAGTAACTTCAATATCACTATACTTTTTTGATAGTTCAATGGCCTCATTAATAGCTACAATAGAAGGGGTTTTCGTGTATTTTAATTCATAAATTCCAATCGATAAAATTGCTTGATCTACTAAATTTAATCGGTCCATTGTCCAGTTTTTTAAATATTTATTTGCTAACGTATTTATTTCTTGTTGATTTTCTATGACTCCACTTACCAAAGTATTTACATAATCATTTTCGATTTCTAATTGTTCTTTTATCAACTCCTTGATATCATAATCTAAGTTTCCTTTTTTTAAAATATAGACTTGATAAAGAACTTTCATGATAATTTCTCGTAATTCACTTCTGTTTCTCATAAGCATCACCTCCTATTATTTTATCATACTACCTAAGGATTTCAAATAGAAAAAAACGAATTTTCTCCCTAGTTTTGAAAACTATTTTATCTTATTTCTTAGTTCAAATAAGAAGTTTAATGCTTCCATTGGTGACATTTCTAGTGGATTAATGGCTTTTATCTCTGATTCTATTTCATTTTCTTCTATTACTTTTTCCACTTCGTCCTCATCTAATTGGAATAAAGAAGTTTGGGTAAAAGTTTCTCTTTTGGGAGAGGTATCTTCATAAACCTCTAAAATCTCTTTGCTTCTTTTAATTAACTCCTTTGGAAGACTTGCTAAAGAAGCGACATGAATACCATAACTCTTATCAATCGAACCTTGTTTTACTTTATGTAAGAATGTTAACTTATCATTTTCCAAGACCGCGGAAACATGAACATTCTTCAAGTGTTTTAGGGATGCCTCTAAAGATGTTAATTCATGATAGTGAGTAGAAAACATGGTTTTAGCTCCAATATGATCATGGATATATTCTAATATTGCTTGAGCAATACTCATACCATCGTATGTTGCGGTTCCTCTACCTAATTCATCAAATAGTATTAAACTATTCTTGGTTGCTCCACTGATAGCGTAATTTGCTTCTTTCATCTCAACCATAAAGGTAGATTCTCCAGATACCAAATCATCACTTGCACCAATTCTTGTAAAAATCTTATCAAAAACAGGAAGTGATGCACTACTACAAGGAACAAAACATCCAATTTGAGCCATAATAATCGTAATCGCACACTGTCTCATATAAGTGGATTTTCCGGCCATATTAGGACCTGTGATTAATAAAATATCGGTATCTTGGTCCATCACAATATCATTCGATACATATTTATCTTTCATTACTTTTTCAACAACGGGGTGCCTACAAGAGGTCAGCTTCAATTCTCTTTCCTTAGTAATGATTGGTTTTACAAATTTATTTTCTTCCGATACAATAGAAAAAGATTGTAACATATCCACTTCACAAATTACTTTCGAAATATTCTGAATGTTTTTAATATAACGTTTTACAATCTCCCGAATATCCATAAATAATTTATATTCTAAATTGATAATTCTCTCTTCTGCTCCTAAAATAATATTTTCCTTTTCTTTTAAAAGAGGCGTAATATATCTTTCACAATTAGCTAGTGTTTGGCGTCTTTCATAGCCATATTCTTCTTTTACTAAGCTTTTTTGCCCCTTACTCACTTCGATATAATAACCAAATACTTTATTAAATCCTACTTTTAAATTTTTAATACCAGTTCGTTCTCTTTCTTCTTTTTCAATCTCTAATATAAAATCTTTGGAACCACTACTTACTTTTCTTAATTCATCTAATTCCTCATTATAAGAATCTTTAATAATAGAACCTTCTTTTAAAGTAAGAGGTGGGTCTTCATTAATCGATCTTTCTAATATTTCTACTAACTCATCTAGTGTTTCTAATTCTTTATCATAATGAATCTCTTCTAAAACTTTTTTTATTTTAGGAACAGAGGATAAAGACCTTTTTAATTGTAACATATCCCTAGCATTTAAGTTCCCATAACTAATTCTTCCAGCAAGTCTTTCTAAATCGTATACCTCGTCTAAATAATTTCTTAAATCTTCTCTTAAAATAAACTCTTCTTGCAGTTTAGAAACATATTGATATCTTCGCTCCATCTCTTTTTGATTCGTTAAGGGAGACTCGATTTGTCTTTTTAAGAACCTAGATCCCATTGCGGTTTTGCATTTATCTAGTAGCCATAAAAGAGAATATTTCCTTGTTTTTTCTCGAATGGTTTCTACTAACTCTAAATTTCTTTTGGTATTATTATCAAAGTATAGACACTTACTACTACTTACCATTTCACATGATTTTAGATGATGCAAATCCCCTTTTTTTGTTTCTAAAACATAATGAAGCAAGTGTTTAATGGTCGTTTGTAAGCGAATATCCTCTACTTTTTCATAGATATAAGAATAATTCTTATCTTCTGATATCTCTTTGGTAATGGTAATCAGGATTCCATATTGAACTCTTAACGTATGAATCAGTTCCCTATCAATATTTTCATTTACAATCAGTTCCCTAAACCCAAGTCTTGCGATTTCCCGAATTAATTCAGAAGAACTACTTTCTAACAACTCACAAAAAAATTCTCCAGTAGAAACATCCGTATAGCTAATTCCGTAACAATAAGAAAAATCATAGATGTTGGCAATATAATTATTATTTTTACTATCTAAGCTATTATCAATCCTAGTTCCTTTGGTAACGATTTGAATGACATCTCGTTTGACCATTTTATTTGTCTTTTTTGGATCTTCTAATTGTTCTACGATTGCCACTTTATAGCCTTTTTCAATTAAAGTATCAATATAGTTTGCATAAGCATGATGGGGAACTCCACACATAGGAACACGTTCTTCTAATCCTGCATTTTTACCAGTTAGTGTTAATTCTAATTCCCTAGATGCTGTGATGGCATCCTCAAAAAACATCTCATAAAAATCTCCTAACCGAAAAAAGATAATACAATCTTCATGTTTATCTTTAATTTCCATATATTGAACCATCATAGGGCTTAATTTGGTTCGATCTACTTCACTACGTTTCATACTACTTCACCACTAGACCTATTGTATCAAATTGGAAAAATCTTGTAAATAGTTCCACTCGAAAAGTATCAATGAAAGGTTTATAGAACATTATGAAAGGTTTATAGAACATTATTGCTTGATTTTCTAAGTTAACTATGATATTATATACCCTAATTTTTAATAGAAAAGGAGAGAAAGAAATGAAAATTAGAAATGTGAAATCTTATGCTAGTATATTTCTATTATCTGCAGCAATATCACTTACAGGTAATACCAATAGCAAGCGAAATAATACAGCTAGGTGTGCTACTGTTAGTACCGTAAATAACCACTCAGATAGTTCAATAAAAGCAGAAAAGAAAAAGGAAAAGAAGATTACAAAGAAAGAAAAAAAATATAGTATTAAGGATTTATATCTTGTCAATACAAAATTAATTAATCATTCTATTAAAAAAGGATACTATATTGTAAAAGAGTCATCTCTACATCTAGGATCAAAGAAGTGTAAGTTGATAACAAATAAGAAAGAAGACTATACAAAATGTTGTTATCAAGCGAAAACAAAAGCAAAGAGTTTATGTTTTTTTGAAAAATATAAGAGTATTGGACAAAAGGATACTGCTACCTTTCTATTCGAAAAACATTATCCAATGTCTTTTCCAATAGATAAAAAGCATAATACCTATTTCTCTATTAATGCGAATATAAATAATAAATATACCTACCAAAAACGATATACATTAGAACCAGGTTCCATTGATTTAAATCCTACCAACTTAAAGAAAGCACAACAATTTGAAGATAGTATTTCAAGATTAGATGACATATTAAAAAAAGAATATAAACAAAATTATTATACGGAATCTGAAATAAAAAAATTAGATGCTAACATAACAAAAAACAAACAAAAAGTATTGAAATAGCATGTAAACTTTATGATAACTTTTGTATCTCATTCAATTTATATAAAATCAACAAAACGTTGATTTTTTTGTTGAAACAACTTTTATTCCTTTGAATTTGTTTATACATATACTGTTCATAATCTCTTTCTATTATTTTCTCACTTTGGTTTAATCAAATAAAAAAGCAGATACTCTTTATGAAATATCCACTTTTTTATCATAACCTTATTTTTTTAAGCATTCCTAGTCATAACTTTCCTTTTTTCAACTGGAGTGTTACTCGTAATGCCTACTTGATTATTTCTTTTTTCGATTTCTGAATGATAAAATTCGTACATTGCCCAGTATAAGTTATTTGGGTCTTCTGCACCCATCACTTCATTTGCAGAATGCATGGCAAGTTGAGCAAGTCCAATATCCACGGAATCAATCGAAACATGACTATTACTAATACCACCTAAGGTTGCTCCACATATCATATCAGAACGACAAGTAAAGTCTTGATAAGGAACGTTTGCCAGCTCACAAATTTTCTTAAAAACACTCCCAGAAAATGCATCTGTCGTGTAATTTGTGTGGTGTTTCACAACAATTCCTTTATTCATTAAGATTTTATTCGAATCATCCATTTTTCCTAAAGCATTCGGATGAGCCGCATGAGCATTATCCGCACTTACCATAAAACTGTTTGCTAGTGTTGCGTACCTATCGATATCTAGTGACTTCGCAATTCTTGTTAAAACATCTGCTAAAAAACTAGAGTCTGCTCCTTGTTTTGTTAAAGAACCAATCTCCTCGTTATGAAAAGCACAGAAAACATTGATTCGCTTATCATTTTCCTCTCTACTATCTAAAAATGCTCGATAAGAAGGATAAACGCAGGCCAAATCATCTAGTCTTGGTGCCATGATAAACTCCTCATCTGCTCCAACAATTTTGGCTTTGTCTCTATTATATAAAAATAAATCATAATCTAGTAACTTTACATAATCTAGTGGATAATTTCTTCCTGATTTTTTCAAGGCATCTTCCACCACCAAAGTATGAAACCAATTAATATTATGATTTAATGCCATCATTGGTTGCATATCAATTTGATGATTCAATTTAATTCCTTCATTCACTCCTCTATTCACGTGTATTGCTTGGGATGGTATTACTAAAATATCTTTATCAATATTCACCATTTCAGAGTAAATACTATGAGTCACTGTATTTTCATATAAAACTCTTCCAGCAACCGATAATGGTCTATCAAGGAAGGTATAATTTATCATAGCGCCATAGCCTTCTACATCTAATTTATGATATCCATCTTCTTCTACGACTGCCTGGAAATGTTCTCCATTTTGTTTTACTCTAAAAGTTGGTGAATCCGTATGAGTCGCTACAATATGATAACCACTTTTTTCTTTTACCATATCTGGTATTTGAAAAGCAATTAAGGAAGAGTCCCCTCTTGTTACAAGATACTTTCCATGATTCTTTAATAAATCATGCCAACTATCACCTTCTCTTAATTCTTGATAGCTATTTTCTATTAAATCCTCTTTTAAATTCTTTACACAATGATAAGCTGTCGGTGTGCTATCAATAAAATCTAGTAATTCTTTGTTTTGAAATTCTTTCAACTTACTTCCTCCTTTATTTCCTTTATTGTACCAAGAAAAAAAGTGCTTGTCATTAAAAAAGAAAAAATATTTTCTACTTACTGTTTTCTAAATATTCAATTGCCTCTTTTAGTGTTCCCACTTCTACTATCTCGATTTTTAGATTCTTTTCTTTTTTTACTTTCATACAAGTCTTATAATTATCCCCCTTAGGAACGAAGAAGATATCCGCTTTTTGTTTTTCGGCTCCTAACAATTTATATTTTACTCCACCAATTTCTAAAATGTTACCTTCACTGTCGATTTCTCCTGTCCCAACGATTTTTTTTCCTTTGGTAATATCTTCTTTTACTAATTTATTGTAAATCGAAAGTGCTTCGATGAGTCCTCCAGAAGGTCCTGACTCTCTCTTTTTAAAATGAAACTCTACTTTCGGATAAGTTTTATATTTGTTAATCGCTGAAATATAAATCCCCATGATAACTTTTTCTTTTTCTTCATATAAAGTAGCACTAATAATCTTTTCTTTCCTTTCTCTTTCTACCGTAACATCAATCGTATCCCCACTTTGATAATTGGCAACTGCTGTTTTATAATCTTCTAAATTAGTGATTTCTTTGCCATTGACTTTCTTTATTTGGTCCCCTACTTTAAATTCATTTGGACTTTTTGAATCAACATAATAAATATAGAGAGAAGTACTTAATACTTTATACGATTTAGAAGCCATTAAAAAGGCACTTTTTACCGCATTATTATTGGAATTTAATAAATCGATTTGACCTCGAAACTCTACATCTTTGATATCCTCTTCTTCTGAATACGTATACTTATTTACTTCTACTCTTTCCCAATCTTTCATTACATAACTTAATAAGTAAGTAGCAGGAGTTGCTTTTATTTCACTAACATAAGCAAGATGAAAACTTCCTTTTTCCTTATACTTACTGTCTTTCACAACAATTCGGTCTCCTACTTCCATAATACCCCCACCCGTTGTAATATATAAATCTAATGGAAACATTAAAAATAAATAAAATAATACAAAAAAAATAATACTTTTATAATATTCTTTAATAAATTTTTTTCCTTCATCATAAAAATTATTAAACATGAAATCAATCTCCTTATGCTTAATTATATCAAAAAGTTGGTGATTTATGAAAAATAAATTAATCGAAGTACTCCTATTTGTCATATTTTTGTCTTTGATTTTCTATCCTGATATGGTACATGCTGAATTGATAGATGCTTTAACCATCTTTTTCAAGACCTTATTCCCTTCTATTTTTCCGTTCTTTTTGATTGGTAATCTATTAATTTCTTACAACTTTGTTAATACTATCAATCATCTTTTAAAAAAGATTACTACCAAAGTATTTCATATTAGTAGTAATGCATCTTTCATTATCATTATGAGTATGATTTCAGGATTTCCAAGTGGTGCAAAATATATAAAGGATTTATTGGATAAAAAAATAATTAACCTAGACCAAGCCAATTATTTAATTACTTTCACTCATTTTGCAAATCCCTTATTTGTCTTAACAACCACTTCTCTTTTGTTCCAAGAGAAGAAAATCTCTTATTTTATTCTACTTTCCATGTATCTTTCTAATATAGTAATAGGAATCGTTACCAGACCAAAAAACATGGAAAAAGAGAAACCAACGATTTATCAAGAACCACCCTCTTTTGGAGATGCTTTAACAAAAGCTTTAACCAATACGATTGACATTTTAGTGATGATTTTAGGAAATACTTGTTTCTTTTTCTTAGTATCTAGGCTCATTACTACTTTTTTCCCGCTTAATTCTTTTTTTACTTGTTTAATCAATGGGTTTTTTGACCTATCAAAAGGAATTACTTCTCTTTCTTTACTAAACACTTCCCTTTGTTTCAAAGGAATGCTCGTATTAAGTTTTCTCTCTTTTGGTGGAATGAATATTCACATGCAAGTTTTAAATATGTTGCACGGTACCAAAGTAAAATATCAAAACTTCTTACTAGGAAGAATTGCTCAAGCATCGATTTCTGCTTTACTCTTTTTTCTTCTTTATCACTTATAGCCCTAAGGCATTAGGATAAGCACTAACAAGGGGAGTAAAAACATTTAATACATCATATTTATTTCCTAAATCTGGATGGTGAATCCCAATATGTAGCGTAATAAAATCATCTTCATTTTTTAAATACACTTCATTAAATTGTAAAAAGTAAGCTTTAGGAAGAGTGATTTTTTCACCATCAAAAATTACATAGAAGGAACTTCTTTCATAGTCTAGTTCATCTGGTTTTCTTTTGGTTGGGTCACATGGTTGACCATCTGTACAATAGGCATCTTTCATAACGGTCATAATAATTACTTTATTATTTCGAAAAGTGAGACGAATTTGATACTGATTTTCAGGGATTTGGTTTGGTACTGCTTCGCTATTGGCTACTACCTCTGCTTTTATAACCCCCCTATTTTCGATAATGGCATCTTCTATTCTTTTTGTAAGTGAATTTTTATAGGTCGTAATCGTATTTTTATAAGACTCTAAATCTTGTCTATCTTTATAAGAGTCAATTACTTTAAACATTGAAATAACTAAAACTGCGGTAATGGTAAAACAAATTAAGATTTCAATCGAAGTGATTCCTTTTTTATTTAGTATTTTCATTAAAAATCAACTCCCATCGTTGCAAAGCTATAAACTTCACTTGCTACATTACTGCTTTCATCATTGACCTCGTGCTTAAATTTGACAACAATTCGGTAAGAATAATTAGCTGGTTTGGTATAATTTGGTAGTGTATCTAAGTAATCTGCCATATAACTATCTAATGTGGATTTTTTGTTTTTCATGGTCGTTAAATTATATCTGGTTAAATAGACCTTATCCACTTTTAGTTTATCATATAATCTAGTACAGTACTCTACTTTTAAAGCATTCGAAAATAAGGTATTACATCTTTTTAAATCACTGTATCCTCCATTTGCTTCATTTCTCATTGTATTATAATTTGCTGTTTTCGTAGAAGGCTCTTCCAACATTCTTTTAATTAAAAACGTATTATAGACACTATCAATATCATCATATTTTTCACGTTTTTCATATTCCCCAATCATAGGAAAAAAATTTGTGTACACAAGGGAAAAAATAGTCATCACAAACATGGCTACTACCAATGTCTCAACAAGAGCAAAACCTTTACTACCCATTCTTTTCATTTTTTCATTCCCTCCTTGCTATTCTCATAAATTTATTATATAATAATTTATAGTAAAATACCATAGTAAAGTAAACAAAAGGGGTTGAAATTATGGTAGCATTTGATTATAAAAAGACGCCAATCACACAGATTGCCGACTATATTATTATGTATTCTTCCAAAAGTGGTGCGAGTGATATTCATTTCGATCCTAGAGAAAATGGTCTAATGGTTCGTATTCGTATTGATGGAGAACTTCAAGATTATACCTTAATACCAACTGATTATGAAAGAAACCTGACTACTCGTCTTAAACTGTTAGCCAATATGAATATCACAGAAAGTCGTCTTCCTCAAGATGGTGCGATTAAAGGAATGTATGGGGACCAATATCTAGATATGCGTGTCTCTTGCCTTCCAACCAATGAAGGAGAAAAAATCGTAATTCGTATCTTAGATTATAGTAGAAGTCTAGAAGGATTGGAACACTTAGGTTTTTCGAAAATTAATTTTTTAAAACTTCAACGAATGATTCAAGTACCAAATGGTATTATTTTAGTAACTGGTGCTACTGGTACTGGTAAAAGTACGACTACTTATTCTATTTTACAAGCTTTAAATAAGCCAGAAAAAAATATTATTACCGTAGAAGACCCAGTGGAAATGAATATAGAAGGATTAAACCAAGTACAAGTCAATAGTGAAATTGGTCTTGACTTTGCAACTGTTTTAAGATCCATCTTAAGACAAGATCCTAATATCATTTTAATTGGAGAGATAAGAGATTCCGAAACCGCAAAAATTGCAGTACGTGCATCCATCACTGGACATTTAGTTTTATCTACTATCCATACCAATAACTCATTATCTACAATTGAAAGACTTCTTGATATGGATGTAGAAAGGTATCTACTATCCAGTGCGTTAACAGGAATTATTTCCCAAAGACTTGCCAAAAAATTATGCCCAAAATGTAGAGAAAAAAAGGAAACCACAAAATATGAGAAAAAAGTATTTAAGAAGGTATTAGGAGAAGAAGTATCTGAATTATATGTTGCTCATGAAGCAGGATGTAATGAATGTCACAAAGGTTATAAAGGAAGAATTGCTATCCAAGAAGTCCTAGAAATTGATGACCAAATCAAAAATGCTTTAAATAATGAAAATATTACCAAAGAAGAAATGCAATATATGGTTTATACTTCTAATGTGATTACCCTACTTCAAGACGGATTAATGAAAGTGTTAGAAGGAACGACTTCCTTTGATGAAATCTATCGTATTATTGAAATTGATTCGGATATCGCAGATAGTACCAGTGCAGAACTTGCACAAATGGAAGAAGAAAATCAAGCCATCATTCAAAATGAGAAAGAAACCATAAAAACAAAGGAAAGTACCAATTCGGAAGTAGGAAGTAACGTAAAATCCTTCTTAGCCGATATGAAAAATCAAAATAAAAAAGAAGAAACTCCTAACGAAAAAGGAGCAAATGAAACAGCGATGCTTTTAGATGCCAATAGTGAAGTAGAACAAGCATCAAAAAATGAGAAGCAAGAAGAATCTGGTCCTACTTTAGTAGAAGAAAATACAACTGCAACATTAGTGGAAGAAGGAAAGGAAAATAGTGCTTCTCTTGTGAACCTAGAAAACAAAGAGGAAGCTACCTTAATGGAAGTTCCAAAAGAGGAATCAGAAAAACCTGAAATTGTTGCTTCTACCCAAGCTTCCCTATTTAACCCTTCTATTGATAAGGATAAAGGAGAAGCCATATTATTATCAACACCAACCAAAGAGAAAGAAGAAGAAGCTTCGATTACTCTTCCAATTTTAAACACATAAAAAGTCTATTCTGTTAACTCCTTAATAGACTTTTTTAATATATTTATAATTTCTTGTTGGACTTCGCTCGTTGATTTCACTCTGTCTTCTTGTACACATTCTATCCGTTCCCAATTATATAATTCTGATAGTTCTATATATGCTTTTTCACAATTTTTTAAATCATCAAAATCTATCTTTTTATCGGACATTTTACAAACATACTCATATGGCATATGTAAAAAAATGGTAACATCCGGTTTTGGAAGTCTCAGTAACCAAAATTCCAATTTATCAATCCATTGGTACATATAAAACCTCTCATCGTCATCTAGAATTTTACTTCCTTGATGTGCCATATTAGAAGTGGTATAGCGATCAATGATGACATAGTAATCCTCTTTTAAGTACTTTTCAATCTCTTTGATATGATATTTTCTGTCTGCGGCATAATAAAGACATGATATATGGGGGTCTACATTAGTAGGACCTTCTAAAAAGTAAGAGGGACAAGTATCTTTTTTTCCAAGATAAGGCCCTTCTATTATCTTACCTGTTGGACTATCATAGTGAGGGAAATCAAAATAAACACATTTTATATTCTTTTCTTTTAAGCTTTGTACTAATAATTTTGACTGTTTTTCTTTATTAGAAAACTCGGTTCCTTCTATTACAATGATTTTTCCCATATTATCGAAATCCCTTCTATTATGCCATTCCTTTTACATGAACTTTGAATGAAAATTGATAGGATTTATTGGCTGGCATATCAAAGGCAGAACTAACCCAAATTCGTAAACGTAATTTCTCCACTTTCCCAGATTCTGTCAAAGTACCTTCGTATAACTTTTTACCACTACCAGTTGAAGAAGCTTCTAAACTATCATAAGTGGGAATCGTGACATCATATCCCGATACTGGCACATCGTTTTGATTCGTTAAATAAACTTTCAAAAATCTTCCATCTAAGGTCGTCTTTATTGGTTCGGTATAAACTTCATATCGAATCGATGGGAGTCCTGCATATTTGGCAGATACCGAAAATTCAAAACTATTCTGATTTCCCACTAACTTCTTTCCAGCATCATCGGATATTGGAGTTGCATTATGAATAGAAATGACATTGGTATTACTTTCGGTATAGGAAAAAGAAACATACCCTGTTGAAATACTATTTTCTTTTGTTCCAAGAGACGTTTGTTGCCATACTGCATAACTAATTCCAAAAACAGCAACCATTAATATTAAAACCGCAAGAATGGATATCATAACTTCTTTTCTTTTGGTACTTTTTTCTTTTTCCATATTGCCACTCTCCTATATCAATAACATATCAAAGAAAGAAAAAACTAGCAAGATATAAACTGGTTTCCTTTTTTTCTTTACACAATTTTACGCAGTAATATTATTCTCTTTATCAAAAGGAACTAAAATACACTTTCTGCTTGCCAAATAATCACACATATGGACAAAGTTCTGATATTTTGTTTTTGGTTTTTCTAATACTTCATTTCCATTGTAATCCGTAGTCCATGGTCCCATGTGTGTTTTAATGACATCACATACTAGTTTTCTTTCCTCATCAGTAAGAGATAAGTTTTCCTTCTCTTGTTCTATGAAATCAGCCATTAAGATAGGATGATCAAATCTGGTATATTTTTCCTTTTCCTGCCCTAATTTTAATCCATCATGAATTAATAATCCCATCAACATTAAATCTTTTTCATCACTCGTGTATTTATCTCCGATTACTGGATCCGAAAGTAACTCACAACCAATACGAACAGCTGCTTTACTATGTCTTAATAAACCACCCTCTCCTTGGGCATAAGAAGGATGATATTTTCCAGTGGATGCAGCGGCAATCGAAAAAAAATAATCGGGTAATTTCTCAATCATATAACATAAAGAATCTTTTATCTTTGGATTCTTGATATAATGAATTTCTTCTTTTAATATTTCTAATCTTTCCATACTTCTACTACTCCTTTAAAAAATAAACTAATATCTCATTACTAATATAAATATGTTCTTCCCTAATTCTAAGATAGCCATTTTCTTCTATTAACCATCCCTTTTCTATTAGGGAGAAAATCGCAAATACCTCTTCTATTCTTTCTTGATATTTTAAGAAAAAATCAGACTCTTTAACGCCTTCTAACTTCCTTAGTCCTAATATCATTTCATAAGACATTTTGCTATCTTTATCAAGATACTCTTTTTCATACACTGTCTTTCCTTTTAGATAAGAGGAAAGACTTTTGGTATTCGTATATCTGATATTTTCAAGATATCCCGATGCTGATAAACCAAATCCATAATATTCTAAGTTGTTCCAATAAGCTAAATTATGGCGGGATTCATAGCCTTCTTTGGCAAAGTTACTTACTTCATAATGATGATACTTACTCTTTAGTTTATTACATATATCATTATACATGAAAAAGTCTAACTCTTCATCAATATATTGCACTTTTTTTAAAAATAGTTTGGTATTTTCCTCTATCATTAATGAATAACAAGAGATATGAGGAACATCAAGAGAAAGAATAAAATCTAAATCCTTTTCTAATTCCTTCCTATCTTCTTCTATAATGGCATACATCAAATCAATATTAATATTCGAAAAACCGATAGACTTTGCAAGATTGATTACCTCTTCTACTCTTTCTTTTTTCTCTACTCGTTCTAATATTTCTAGATTTTTAGAAGAAATGGATTCTAGTCCGAAACTCAAACGATTTACTTGATGTTTTTGAAATAATTCTAACTTTTCTTTGGTAATACTATCAAAATTACATTCTATTGTGTATTCACAATCACTACTTTTGTTTAACATAGCAACTATTTGAAAAAGTCTTTCTAATTGTTTTAAACTAAGACAGGAAGGAGTTCCTCCTCCAATATAAATCGTGTCTAACACTTCTCCTTGATACCTACTCTTCACTTCTTTTTCCAAACAAGTAAGATATCGGTCTACCAAGTTCTCCTGATAAAACATCTTACAAAAACCACAGTAAGAACAAATACTTTTACAGAAAGGGATATGAAAGTAGGCACTTTTTACTTTACTTTCCACTATGATTACTAACTTTCTTCATTTTATTTAAAACTTTTACTGCATTTTTTTGTCTTTCTTGTAGAGAAATAACTTCCTCTTTTAAACTATCCGTAAAAAAACTAGTTACTCTTCTTTCCATTTCGAATAATCTTTCTAAATCATCTGGCGTTCTCTTTTTGAAAGAATCGTTCCATAGTCCATACTCTGGTAGTTTAAAATTTCTCCTAAATTGATATAAATCTTCTACGTCAATCCAAGGAAACATTAAATAATATTGAATCAGGTTGGAACTTTCTTTCAAAGGACATAAATAGCCAAGGATTTCTTCATTACAAATGATATCTCCATAAAGGTAATGATTTAATATTTCTTGTTTTTTCTCTTCTCTTTCATTAAAATAAGCCGTCTTAAATATCCTTTTATCATCTAAATAATCACATCTCCAGGATAAGATTCTATCATCTAAATTCTTTTCTTTTATTTTTTCTCGTAATATATCTTGGTAGTCTTCTATATCGGTAGAATCAATAATTCGTCTTTTTTCTTGTTCATAAACGATTATCATCGTATTTAATATGGATTCTTTTGGCATGATATACTTCATATTCCCATCTCCTACTTCTTATTTTCTGTTGAAAGAATCGATAAGAAAGCCTCTTGTGGTACTTCTACACTTCCAATTTGTTTCATTCTTTTCTTTCCTTCTTTTTGTTTTTCTAATAGTTTTTTCTTTCTAGTTACATCTCCACCATAGCACTTCGCTAGAACATTTTTACGCATTGCCTTAATATCGGTTCTCGCAATAACATGCCCTCCAATCGCAGCTTGTATCGGAACTTCGAACATTTGACGTGGAATGATTTCTTTTAATTTTTCCACTACCACTTTTCCACGGTTGTAAGCGAAGTCTTTATGAACAATGACACTTAAAGCATCTACTATCTCTCCATTTAAAAGAATGTCCATCTTTACTAGGTTACTTTCTTGATAACCAATTACTTCATAATCGAAAGAAGCATATCCTTTCGTATAAGACTTTAATTTATCAAAAAAATCATATACAATCTCTGATAAAGGCATTTCATAAGTAATCGTTACTCTTTTTTCATCTAAGTAATCCATATTGAGAAAGGTGCCTCTTTTATCCTGACAAAGTTCCATAATAGAACCAATATAATCACTTGGTGTAAAAATGCTTGTCTTTACATAAGGTTCTTTTGTTTTGGAAATAAGTTCTCTTTTTGGCATCTTAGTTGGACTATCTACCATGATGGTACTCTTATCCGTAAGTTCTACTTCATAAACAACAGAAGGTGACGTAGCAATTAAATCAATATGAAATTCTCTTTCAATCCGCTCTTCGATAATTTCCATATGAAGTAATCCTAAAAACCCACATCGAAAACCAAAACCAAGTGCTTTGGAAGTTTCTGGTTCAAAGGATAAAGCTGCATCATTTAATTTTAATTTCTCTAATGCTTCTCTTAAGTCTTCAAATTTATTAGCTTCAATAGGATAAAGTCCACAATAAACCATTGGTTTCATTGGTTGATATCCTGGTAATGGTTCTGTTGCTTCACTAGAATCTAACGTAATCGTATCTCCTACATGGACATCGCTAATACTTTTGATGGAAGCATATAAGTAGCCAACCTCTCCTGCTTTTAAAGAATTTACTTTTTCTTCTTTTGGGGTATTAATGGATAATCCTACTACTTCATAGGTAGCCTTTGTCTCCATCATCTGAATGGAATCTCCCACTTTCACTTCACCATCTACTACTCGAATACTCGTAATTACACCGCGATAAGAATCAAATAGACTATCAAAAATTAAAGCTTTCAGCGGTGCTTTTTCCTCTCCTTTCGGACTTGGAATCACTTCAATCACTTTCTCTAATAATTGATCTACTCCCATCCCTGTTTTTGCACTGGTTAAGACAATTTCTTCTTTGGAAAAACCAATCGTTTCCAACTCGGAGATTACTTTTTCTACATTCGCACTAGGCAGGTCAATTTTATTGATAACAGGAATTACTACTAAATTATTATCTAAAGCGAGATAGAGATTAGCTAAGGTCTGAGCTTCTATTCCTTGTGTTGCATCGACTACTAAAATAGCTCCTTCACATGCTGCCAAACTTCTACTCACTTCATAAGAAAAATCAACATGACCTGGAGTATCGATTAAATTTAGAAAGTATTTCTCATGTCCCTTCTGATAAGATAATTGAACCGCATTTAATTTAATGGTGATTCCTCGCTCTCTTTCTAAATCCATGGAATCTAACATTTGACTCTTTAATTCTCTTTTATCAATTGCACCCGTTAGCTCTAAAATACGATCTGCTAGTGTACTTTTCCCATGATCAATATGGGCAATAATACAAAAATTTCGAATGTTTTCCTGTTTCATCATAGACCTCCAATCTAGATAAATTATATCAAACTTCTTCTTGGTATCCAAGCAAAATCCCTTTTTTCATAAAAGTTCTATTTTCCAATCCTTAATTTTTTATAACGATTAAGGTGTGTATCCATATCGAAAGACAAGGAGTAGCTATAAAATAGATTCAAATGATAGTTGAAAAAAAGTCCATTTTCCCTGTAAAAATATTAGTTTTCACTACTAGATATTTCTTTTAAACAATGTATGAATGATTGAACCTCTATTTTTACTATATAAAATTTTCATACCATGATATAAAAAGAACATAAATTTTCTAATATGAATTTTTGACACTCCTTATGAAATATGTTATTATGAATATGTCAAAGAAACTTGCATAAAATAAAAAAGGAACATCCAATAATCGCATGGTGAGTGTTGCCAAATTAAATTGGTTTCCGCCTAAATCTGTGCTAGAGTTAGGTGGATTTTTTTTATATTAAAACTATAAATAGTAAGAATAGTAAAAGAAAGATAATGATTACGAAAGATAGAATTAAAAAATCCTTCTTGTTCCTATTCTCGCCTCCTTCTGTTAAGAAGATTGGCTCCACCCAACTTATTAAATGTTATCAAAAAAAATTATATACTAATAATTGTTTTAAAAAAGCAAGCGCACTGATTTTTCAAGACAAAATAATGAAATAAAAAAAGATAGTTATGAAAAATTTATAATATAGGAAATTCATAACTATTTTTTGTAGAAAAAGACGATTCAAATCCTCTTTTAACATTTTGGTAATAAAATTTTCTTTGCTTTCGTAGGTGTTTTATCTTCAAAAATAGAAGATTTTTGTTCTCTATGGATAAAATCTGAAAGTGTATGATTAAAAAAATAAGTAATTGGTAAATCAACATGAGCAAAACTTTCTATTTCTTCCTGTTTTTCTTCTCTTAACGTTTCTACTTTTTCTAGATAAGTTCTCTTTAATTGTGGATTTTCTATTTCACTAAATATTTCTTTCATTGTCTTACATTTAGAATCTACTAGTGCATGGAGAAAATCTCCTATTGTTATATTAGAATGATTTAATATAGTGAAAATCTCATCAGAATGATCTAAGCATATTTTTTCCCAACCATGTGGAAGTTGAAAATCATTACAATATAATAAATATAATAATGACTGCATGTCCATAAAAGTTAATACTAACTTATTGATACCTTCCATATTAGCATTAAAATTAGGATTTTCTCTCATCACCGAAACATCGTTATATTTTTCCTTAACCACTTCCATTAACTTCGGATAAATAAAATCTTCCATAGGAACAGAAGTAAAGATGTCTGCTTTTAATTTTTCTTTGAACATCATATCATGTCCAGAGGAAAATAAAAAGTATTCTTGAAGTAATAGAAACATCCTACTTATTGCAGTAGGAGATGCCTTTTTAGCTATCCTTTTAAAATTCCTATAATGATCCTCATAACTTGCCCCTTGCATAATTTCACTCATAGGAATACGTTCTTTATTTTCTTCAAAGTATTCTCTTTCGAATTTAATATTATCCTCTCTGATAAACGAAACGTATGCATCATATTGATTCCTTAAAACCTCATTTAAACAAATAGACTCCATGGCTTTCCCTCCTTGTATAAATATACAATACACCCAATAATTTTATAAGTAAACACTTTTTAGATTATTTGTCAAAAAAAGAACTTCATTTGAACTTCTTTTAATAACGTACTATTTTATCACTTTCAAAGAAAGCTTTATAAGCGGTATAAGCAGAATAAATATCGTACTTACTTGTTACTTCATATGGAGAATGCATTGCAATAACGAGAACGCCACAATCAATGACATCGATTCCTTTATTTGCTAGGATATAGTCAATGTTTCCTCCTCCACTATTATGAATATCATTTTTTCTTGAAATGCAATACCTATTTTTAGTTACTCAAGAAGTCTATTTTATTTCTTTTATAGGGCTATTTGTTGAGATATGTTCATCTCTCCCACCTTTTTAGTCGAATTTTAATCTATTCTAATTACCTTAAGCCCTTTATAGAATCGTCATGTTCCATGATTTTTTCCGAAGTATTGTCATTAATTATTTTAGATAGTTCCATTTCTTTTAGCTTTTCTTTTCTATAATTGTGATAATCTTGATCTGATAGGAATTCCATATCCTCTGGGTTGCATTTTGGTCCTAAATATATTTTATCAACCATACTTTTTGAAACTACTAACCCCTTACAAGAAGGCAATAAATTTAAGGAAATATGTTTAACATTTCTCGGAAGAAGCAATTGCTTAACATCTTCTAGACAAAATAAATCAAGTCTTCCATTAATCGTTTCTGGTAATTTTAAGCCTTCTGCACTGGTTAAACCACTCAAATTAAGATCTCCATTGATAGTTTCTGGTAATTTTAAACCTTCTGCACTGGTTAAACGACTCAAATTAAGATCTCCATTGATAGTTTCTGGTAATTTTAA